>CALBDR010000054.1 GCA_937927525.1 uncultured Candidatus Melainabacteria bacterium | reverse complement strand
GTGCTAAAGCTAAATCTCTTACGAGAACTGAAGTTAGAGGTGGTGGACGTAAGCCATGGAGACAAAAAGGTACTGGTAGAGCGAGGGCTGGTAGTTTAAGATCACCTTTATTTAGAGGTGGTGGAGTAATCTTCGGGCCTACAGGTAATGAAAACTATAAAAAGAGACTAAACAGAAAGGCGAGTAAAAAATCTATACTTTCAGCTGTTTTAGATACTATTAACGCTGAAGCTTTAGTGGCAGTGGAAGAATTACCAGTAACTGAAGGTAAAACTAAAGAAATGGCTTCTTTCTTTAAAACATTAGAATTAGAGAACAAATCAGTGCTAGTAGTTATCGAAAATGATGCTACTAATAAAGATCTTATTAAAAGAGCAATCTCTAATATCCCAGCCGCTAATCTTTTAGTAACCGATAATTTAAATGTAAGAGATATTCTTATTGCAGAGAAGGTTATCGTTACTTCAGCTGCTCTTAAAGAAATAGAAGAGCGTTTCGAATGCTTCGCTAAGAAAGCAGCAGCTTAGTAAAAGGAATTAAAGAAAGGTAAGAACAATGGCAGTAAAAGAAAGACAAGCAGTTAAAATTATTAAAAGACCTATCATCACTGAGAAGTCTACTTCTTTATCAGAACTAAGTAAGTTTACTTTTGAGGTTGATGCTTTAGCTAATAAGTATCAGATCAAAGAAGCTTTAGAAGAGCTTTTCCCTGATATTAAAGTTAAAAAAGTTAACATCGGTAAAATCTTTGGTGGTTCTAAAAGAACTAAAACTGGAAGAACTAAGCCTAAGGATAGCAAGAAAGCTATCGTTACTATCGAGGGTGATCACATTAAATATTTCCCTGAAGTTTAATTGCTTAGCTAGTAATTATTAAAAATCCCCCGATGCAAGTGTGTTGGGGGATTTTGCTTTTATATTGCCTCAAAGCAAGTAACAAATAAAATACTTAATATTAAGAGTCTCCAAACTCAGCTAACAAATCACTAGAAATTTTATTATTTAAACCATTGTCTAAGTAAGCATTAACTCTCTCAACAAGTTTCTCAGAACTATAAAAATCTTTGTCCTCAATAGTTAGCTCTCTCATCATTCTTTAACCTTGTTGGTACTTACTAAAAGTTAAGCTATTAAAGCTAATGCCACTTTTAGTGTTCTGCTTGAAGTCCTTTTCTAAACTTGTCGCATTTACACCCTCCGCTCTTAAAGAGTCAAGTTCAATATTTGCATTAGGCTGCATAAAGAATGCAGTAGATGCTCGTGCATCACCGTCCTCTAAGTTATTTATGACTCGATGCTCAGCTGCTGGAATTTTACCACCAGTAACCACTTCCATCTGTAAGCCCGGCTGAATAATTATATGATCCTTAGGCAACTGAACAGGAACATAACCTGAATTATCTGGATTTTCTTTATCTTCATAATAAAACTGATAAGCCCCTGGTCGATCTGTTCCAGGAAGTAAAGTAAGTAAACCATAATCCTTATGAGCACCTGTTAAATCAGAACCATCTTTAGTAGGAGTATTATGGTTCGTCCCTAATCTGATTTGATTACTTGAAGATATAGCTTCAACTGTTTTATCTAATTCTCCTTTAATCTTAGGCATTTGATTTAAGAATCCTAATATAGTTTGCCCAGCAGAATTAAGTGAATCAAAGACATCAGTAATAGTTTTCTTATCCTTTGGTTCAAAGTCATCAGAACTTACAGACTCAGCTAAATCACCTCTTCCAAAAAATTGATTCCATAACATCATAAATCTATTTTTATCACTACCACCTTTAGGAATTAGATACAGTGACTTACTGTTTTCTGTATATTTAGTCTCTTGAGCTAAACGCTCTAATCTCTCTTCTTGAGGAGCATACTTTTGAGTTAAAGCTAATAGTTTATCGTTTTTCTCAGTAATTCCTGGAACAATTGCGGTTGCAATTCCATACTTTAGCATTGCCCCCTGTACCTTTCTTCCAGCATCAAGATCAGTATAGGTTGGTGACTGATCAAGTATTTGATCTGCAATTTTACCTGCAATAGGAGAAAGATCTGAATTATTTTTTACTGTCTGAGAAGAATTTACAGCTGAATTTACGATCATATTATCTATACTAATAAAATTCTAATGGAAAGATAAAGTCTATTGATTAAACTTCAGAAAAGCTTTATAAACTTAAGCCATAGCTTCTTCTTTTTTTAGTAAAAACTCTTCAGCTAGCTTTTGGGTAGCTTGCTTGATAAACTTAGGTGTATTTTTAAATGGATGTGCTATTGGTTCAAGATCTTTCTGTGCGATTTCACCACGAGCATTTGAGATTTGGGTAAATATCTTAGCTACAGCATCTGATCCCATCTGTAGGTGCAGCTGTCCAGTTAAATCTCCAACGGCTCCTAAACCAAAGAATAGCCCCGAAGCCCAATTAAAGAATCTTCCTTTTTCTAAGTTTTGGAAGCTAGTTCTATCTAAAACTAAGCCTGTCATTCCGACAACATCACCTATAAATTTACCAACTTTATGTAAGCCGACACCATTTAAAGCTAGACCAGAAAGTGAGCCTAATGCCCCAATGAAGCCCATAACACCTTTTTCATTATTCAAAAGAACTTTAGTTATGACTTCTTTGATTTTATTAGCGCCCTCAAGGTTACTATCTGACATTACTTTAGAAACATCGCCAGCAATCTCACCTGGTAATTCTTTAATTCTATCGCCGACAACCTTTAAAGAATCACCTAAACTATTAAAAGCCTTTCCTTTTGCCGGTTTCAATTCAGACTTACTTGATTTAGTTCCAGCATTATCTAATTCAATTAAACCAGCATAAAGTCTTCTAGCTGAATAAATCCATTTAGCAGGAAGAAATGCAAAAGGAATATCCACTAAATTAGCTCCAGCCATTAACGCTCTATTCTGTTTTAAACCACTTAAAGCACCTAAAGAACAATTTAATGTCAGGAAAAATCTATATGCTGTCTTACCGATTAAGCTTGTAACAGGGTTATTTTTTAAAATTGGAGCCCCTTCCATAACTAAGTTAATCAATGCTGCAGAACCATTCACCCAGGTTGCTAACATTTTTCTTGTTGGATTTTTGGCATTCGCCATGTTTTGAACAACATTTGAGACAGTGTCTAAGTTTCTTTCTTTTAAGAAAGTATTTAAGAGATCTAAAGCTGTTACAACTTTCTTTTCTTCTGGATTATCAGGCTTAACCTCAGCTTCAAGTCTTTCAAGATCATGAAGTATCTCATTTAAATCTCTTTGCGATTCCAGTATAATCTTAGATTCATTAAGATTTTGAGCGAAACTTTGAATTATAGCTATATCATTCTGTTTTTGAGAAAAAGTCTCCTGATTTTCACCAATCTTTGGTGAAAGAACCTGTCTATTTTCTGGAGCAATTTGAACAGGCATCAGTATATACAAATACATTATGTATTACCTTGATCAATTTTGCTTATAAATTTACTAAAAATTCAAGATTTAATGATACAAATTACAGATAATCTTCTTTCTAAACAATTTAGTCACAGCCCAATATAAATGAAAAAATAGCAAAAAGGGTATATATAATACATATGGACTTAAGCGCCTTCGAGGAAAGAATAAAGCAAAACATCTTAACCCCTTGCTATAAAGGTCTAGATACCTTAAAAGAAACACGCAAATGGCATGGTTACATAAGTAAAGTCGTAGGTTTATTATTAGAAGCACAGCTTCCTGGCTCTATAGTAGGAGAGATTTGTACGATTATAACTAATGATGGTAAGCAAAAGCTCGCAGAAGTTGTAGGTTTTCGTGGCACTATCGCCTTATTATTATGTTTAGAAGATGGTAAAGGCATTAGCCAAGGCTGTAAGATCTACCCGAGTGGAAATAGTCTACAAATAGGTTTATCTGAAGCACTTTTAGGTAGGGTTATTGATGCCGTCGGACAACCTATGGACCACATGCCAGCACCTGTCTACGAAGAATTTAGAGATATCGAACAACCAGCTCCTGATTCTTTTGGGAGACCGAGAATCCATGATATTTTCACCACTGGTGTAAGAGCCATAGATGGCTTACTTACTTTAGGCTTAGGACAACGTGTCGGGCTTTTCGCAGGTTCTGGGGTTGGTAAAAGTACCACGATGGGTATGCTCGCAAGGTACTGCTCAGCTGACATTAACATCATCTGCCTGGTGGGAGAGCGTGGTCGTGAGGTTCAGGATTTCTTAGAAGAGAGTTTAGGTGAAGAGGGTCTAAAGAGGTCTGTATGTATCATAGCCACTGGTGATAAGCCTGCAATGATGCGTATGAAGTGTTTATTCACCGCAACTACAGTTGCTGAGTACTTTAGAGATAAAGGTAAAAATGTCTTACTAATGGTAGATTCTATGACTCGTACTGCGATGGCAGCAAGAGATGTAGGTTTAGCCGTAGGTGAGCCGCCTACTATGAAAGGTTACACTCCAAGTGTATTTTCTCTCATTCCACGTGTGCTTGAGCGAGCAGGAAAGTCACAGCATGGTTCTATCACCGCTATTTATGCGGTATTAGTAGAAGGTGATGACATGAACGAGCCTGTAGCTGATACGGTCAGGGGGGTTCTCGATGGTCACATTTTACTTTCTAGGAAAATTGCAGTTAAAAACCACTATCCAGCGATAGATGTTCTCGGAAGTGTAAGCCGTCTTTTTACCGAAATTACCGATCCCGATCACCAGAAAGCAGCAGGAAATATGAGGAATTTAATGTCACTCTATAAAGAGAATGAAGATTTAATCAATATCGGTGCATATGAAAAAGGCTCAAGTGATAAAATTGATAAAGCCATAGATTCGCAAGATGCAATCAATGGTTTTTTACAACAAGGAATCAGAGAGGCTACACCATTCGAAGAGTGCTTACAGAGGATAAAATCGATAATGCTTTAGACTTAAGTCCAAAGCTAAGCTTAAACCGATTTTTAAAAAGAATAATGGATATTATTATCAGCTCAGTCTCGATAATCACCTTTTTTCCGATATTAGTTTTAATTTTCATCATAGTTAAACAAGACTCTGAGGGTCCAGCACTTTACATCCATACTAGAGTCGGGCGCAATGCTAAAGAATTTGATTGTTTTAAATTTAGAACGATGAAAACTAATTCTGATCCGAACAAACTTGCAGAGAGTGCAGATGACGACAGGATTACAGAGATAGGGAAAGTACTTAGAAAAACCAGTTTAGATGAGCTACCACAGATATTTAATGTATTTTTAGGTGATATGAGCATAGTAGGTCCTAGACCTGCTCTTCCAGTCCAAGTAAAAAACTTCTCTGATTCAGAAATACTTAAAATCGCTGTTAAACCAGGGATAACTGGCTGGACTCAAGTTAATGGACGTAATTCTATTCCTTATGAAAAGCGCATGGAGCTTGATGTTTGGTATGCGGAAAATAATAATATTTTTCTAGATATTTTTATCATATTTAAAACTTTTAAAGTTTTACTTTTTCCAGATAAAGGAATTTATGATGTAAATTCAACTTCACCTGTGGAGTAAAATATTAAATATGGCATTCCCTTTAGTATCTCCAGGTCCAGTAGCACTCGACTTAGCTTTCACCAAGATACGTTGGTATGGTTTAATGACAGCTATAGCTTGTCTAACAGCTTTCTATCTTGCAGAGAAGGTTTTAAAAGAGAGAGATGAAAATTTTAGTTCTGAAGAGTTTAGTAACTTTGCACTAGTGGGAATAATTTCAGGTTTAGTCGGTGCTAGAGCTTGGTTTGTGATTTTAAACTTAAGTTATTTTTCACAAAATCCACTTGAAAGTTTTCAAATCTGGCTCGGTGGACAGAGCATCCAGGGAGCTATAGTAGGAGCTGCACTCGGCACATGGCTTTATTATAAAGCCTTTCAAGAAAAAAAATATCCAGCTACTTACAGCTTGCAGCTTGCAAGTATAGCTTTAGTTACTCCTTTAGGGCAAGCCATCGGTAGATGGGGTAATTTCTTTAATGAAGAGGCTTTCGGCTCTGTAAGCACTATGCCTTGGGCTTTATACATCAGTCATACTGGGCAGTATCATCATCCTACCTTTCTCTATGAAATGATTTGGAATTTATTAACATTCTTCTCCCTAAAAAAATTTCATTTAAAACTCTCTAATATTCAGTGTGTAGGCGCTTATATATCTCTTTATTCTCTGGGGCGCTTTTTAATAGAACCGATTAGAACTGATAGTTTATATATAGGTCAGTTTGAGGCTGCGGGTCTAATGTCTTTATTAGGAATTACAATAGGACTCTTTTTCCTTTTTTATAATTTTCAAGAGAA
>CALBDR010000053.1 GCA_937927525.1 uncultured Candidatus Melainabacteria bacterium | reverse complement strand
ATACTGGCTATTGGCCAGACTTACATACGTACTAGCCGACTTTGCGGTTGCCCTGAATTATCAGGTTTTATTTCATTACCATCATATATTTCTAGATCGATTTGTTCTTTAAGCTCAGCTAACTCAAGCTGGAAAATACCATCAATAAAGTCTTTGACTATAAAAGGAGCATAAATATGCCCAAGGAAATTAGCTCTTCTTTTCCTATGGTATCTGGGATTATATCACCTTTATAAAAAGGTACATATGATAGGAAACCTGGAGTTTTACCAGAATCCTGTACCAGAGTGATTTTAGCAGTTGCTTGGGGAGTGCCAGTATCTCTTGCTGTTTCCATGGCATGGCGTCTATTCATTTCTGAACCCATATCAAAGCCCCGTGCAGGTAAATTTTTCTCAATGGGTTCTATAAAAGTTACAGGGAAGTAATTCTTCTTATCTCTAAAAGGTCTAACTTTAAATTTTTCAGCACCAGCTTTCTTTATCTCTTCTTCAAAGCTCAGTAAGTCTTTGTGTTCGACTTGTTTTGTAAGTCCAAGTCCATTAATACCCGGGTATCTATCGACTAAGTTCATGGCTTTAACAAATTTACGCCACTCTTTGCTAGTTACTTTTCCGTTATTTAATTCTTTGGCTAAAAATAGTCCTGAACCAGCGTAGTGAGCATCAATATAGATTGCCATTCTTTCTTCTATGGCGTTTTTTGTTTGTCTAATAATAGATTCAAGTCTAGTCGTTTTCTCATCTTTAATCTGTTTCTTTACATAAAACCAGACAGAGAAAGTAACAATTATGCAAATGATGAGTAAAGTTGCAAAATTTATTTGATCTCTGAGCTTTTTAGGAAGGGGCATTGTCTGGATCCAGTTATATTCTACCCATATAGAGCTTGCTGGATAACTAGCGTGAGTCTTATTGTTTGATTTAACCTCTAATGCTAGTTACTTATAAATAATTTGCTAATAAGCTCTTGTGGTTTTTCTTCAAAGATAATACCAGCTCTGTCTTCAGCTCTTATCGAACCATTTTCTTCAGCATCGTCTAACATGAGCTTTAGCCCTTGATAGTAATCATTGTGATTATCGATTAAAACCTTTTGGTTTAAGCCTCTAGTCCTGGAGTTTTCAATGAATGTCGTAATCTCATCTAAGGTTCCTAAGCCTCCTCCTGCTAAAGCTAGGGCGATTATCTCATCATAGTTCTTAATATCTTGACTCTTTAAGCCATTATAGTGATCTTTTCTTTCTGAAAGATTTCTAGCTTTAACTCTTGCATCTTCTAAGTTTTCAGGTTCATTTTCATATCTCGGTTCTGTAATCCCTGTGATTTTTGATTCTTTAGGCTTCAAATCTTTAAATTTTTTTATGAATTGAGGCACTAAGCCATAGTCTCCTCCGCCATAGTAAAGGTCTATATGATATTGATCAGTATATCTTGATAGTTCTTGTGCGAGTAACTTAACGTGATTTTCAAACTCTTCTTTATCTCTTTTAGGATTACCACCAAAAACTGATATTAAAATTTTTTTCATTTTTACTTTTTCTTTTTTCTTTTCGTCGATAGATTCTTCTTTCGGGGTACTGAGTATATTTATAAGTTTTGTAATTTTCTCAATACCTTCAGGAGATTCAGATATGCTTTGAAAATCATTCTCATATATATTAAGCTTTTTTTTCGCTGTTTTAATCTCTTCTTGATGAGGATGTTCGTCCATCATTGTGTGAAGAATATTTAATTGTTCTCTAATATTTTCTTTTTCATGTGGATTAGTGGTAGTATCATCAAGTGCTAGCTGTGCACCATATAAAATTAATAGGTCAGCAATAGGGCTTCTAGTATCAACGACTTCCGGTAATCTTTCTAATCGGCCTAATGGATTATGGAGTAGTTTTTCAATAGACATAAATATACATTCTAGTAAATACAGTTTTGCGATGTATTAAATTTCTCTCATCTAAATTGAGAAGCTCTGCAAATGAAATTACTTTGTCGCTAATTTTTTAGTTCGAGTAAATATTTCAGGGTTAATCTCGCTTCCCGACTTCCAGTCCTTAATATCTAACTGGATAAATTTCTCATCTCTAAAATCATTGATTTTAGGTGTGTAGGCTATATAGAGATCATTTTCAAGCTTGTGGAAATCCTGAAAGAAGTCTTGAGCACGGTTCCAGATTACAGCTTCGACAGTTTTATTCTTTATATTTTTGAGAAAGGCTGGGCTGCGCCCAGCTTCATTTTTAGCGTCTTCTAGATAGAGCTTAAGGTGCTTTTTCTCTTTTCCGAGAACTTTAGTTCCTTTTATTTTTAATGGTCCAGTAGCGAAAACTGCCTGTGGGTGACCTAAGCCATATGGGGCTATATTTTCTAATCTATTAATAAGTGCTTCAGTGTTCTCTTTTAAAAATAAGTCACTATCCACTTTTATGATTTTACTGAGATCTCTATCTTTTAATTTCTTTTTGAAATGCTGTGAGCAGATATTTTTAAATTTATTGAAATTTTCTTTCATTATGCTAAAACCTGCTGCCATCATATGGCCACCGTATTTATGGAAAATATTATTTTCTTCTTGCATACTTTGCATTTCTAAGAAAATATCTAAGTCTCCTATATCAATGCCTCTAACTGAGCCTTTACAGAGCTCTGTTTCGATAGCCATAATGAAGACAGGTAAATGAAATTTTTCTACAAGTCTACTTGCAACTATGCCGATAACTCCATGGTGCCAAGCTTCTGAGCCGATTATTATAACTTTTTCTTCTTGTAAATTTAAAGTTTCTTCGATTTGCATTAGCGCTTCATTAAAGATCCTTTCACAGAGCCCCTGGCGTTCTTGGTTCTCTGAATCTAAAAGCTCTGAAAGCTCTTCTGCTTCTCTGTAGTCATCTGTAGTCATCAATTTGACCGCATTAAGAGCATCACTAAGTCTGCCTGCAGCATTTATTCTAGGTGCAAGTCCGAAGCCGATATGTTCTGTATTTGGTGTATCAGCACTGCCTGAGATATTTAATAGTTTCTGTAAACCTGGTTTGCTAGTCCTAGAAAGGACTTCTAATCCTTTTATACATAAAAGTCTATTCTCACTTTTAAGTGGTGCTAAGTCAGCAATAATTCCTAAAGCTACTAAGTCTAAAAGAGAAGTGATAAATTTATCTGCGCTGACTTTATCTGGAGCAAACTCATCTAGTATTAACTCTGCTAGCTTGAAAGCTACTCCGACACCTGGAAGGTAATGAAGAGGATGTTCTTCTGGAAGGGTTTTAGGGTTGCAATTCGCTATGCTAGGTGGTGGATTTTTCGGAATTGAATGGTGATCAGTGACGATGACATCTAGATTTAATTCATTTGCATAGCTAACTTCATCAAAATTACTGATTCCACAGTCGCAAGTGATCATTAGATCAACTTTCATTTCTTTACGGATTTTTTTGACAGCATTTTTATTTAAGCCATAACCTTCATGGTGACGGCTTGGAACATAGTAAGCAACTTCATGATTTATTAAGTTAAAGGCTCTATATAAAAGAGCTACAGAACTAGTCCCATCGACATCATAGTCACCGTAAATTAATATTTTTTCTTTGTTTTCAATTGCTGCTCTAACTCTGTTAAATGCTTGCTCCATCTCAGGAATCTCAAAAGAATGTGAATATTTAGCATGGTCAATATCTAAATAATAATTTATTAAACTAGGGTCGTTTACTCCACGGTTAACTAGTAGCCTAGCTAATAAAGAATCACCTTTACATAGTTTAATTAACTCAGAATTTACTTGAGAGTCATTCCTAAGTTCCCACTTACTAAGCATTTTGCTAATTCTAGCTTAAAAGTAATGAGTGTGCATAGACCTCTTGCTGCGCCCCAGCGAAGTCGGGTCCCTAAGCTCGCAAGAAATCTATGCACACTCATTCTTTTAAGGAGACACTGCATAATAAAGTTTTCAGTGACGACTGCCTGATTAATATACCTAATTTGATTAAAAAAATATTAGTGCTCTATAATAGGTGGTTGATCATGCCTAAAAAACTTTTAGTATCATTGGTAATAGTTCTTGGCTTAAGTGGATTTGGTTTCTATTTATTGAAGAATAGAAAAAATATTCATGTTGTGAATGGTTATGAAAATCAGCCTGAGATTTATAGGTCAGCACAACTTAAGATAAAAGATTTAGAAAAGCTTGTTAAATCAAAAGATATCGATATGGTTCTGAATCTGAGAGGTGAATCAGCTGATGAGTGGTATCTTCAGGAAAAAGCCTTACTTGAGAAATTAGGTATTGAGTACTATTCTTATGGTTTTTCAGTTTATAGAACTCCTGACAAAGAGAGGTTTTTAGATATTTTAGACGTTTTAAATAAAGTGAAAAATGAGAATAAAAAACTGCTTATTCACTGTAAAGCTGGGGCAGATAGAACCGGTCTAATAAGTTCTATTGCACAGATTGTCCTTTATGATTATGAAAGAGAGGATGCATGGGAGGAGTCTTTGACTTGGCTTTATGGGCATGTCCCTGTGGAACATGGTCCTTTAGAACAAATTCTTGATAATTATGAAAATCATGAAAATGAAATGTCTTTTAGAGATTGGGTTATTAATGAGTATTCAAGAAAAGAAATTTTAATTCATGCAGCTGAGCATAATGCTATACCGAAGCATAGGTATACTAAGGCATATTTTAAAAAACAAAAACTGCCCCCTAAAAATGCATATTGAGGAAAAATGACCCCTAAAAACCCTTCTGAAGAATAATTAGAATCAATATTCAGGAGATAAGAAAAATGGAAAAAAAGTCCAAAGATACTAAAGACACCTTGACCAATTGATCTTTAGATCCCTTATGACAGGTACTTCTCAAAGAAAAAATACGGTCCAAGAAAGTGTGAGAGAAGTCAATCATTATACCAATCCAAATAATTAAATTACATTAACATTCGGATCAAAAATCAGTGAA
>CALBDR010000052.1 GCA_937927525.1 uncultured Candidatus Melainabacteria bacterium | reverse complement strand
ATAGAGGCCGTCCAAGAATAAAAGGTCGGGCTATTGATGCAACCGCTTTTCTTAAGAGAATGAATAAGCAGCGAGTAGCGAATAATGTCATATCTAAAATACGTTAATCAAGAACCTCTAAATGTAGCCCGTGGGTTAGTACGTGATGCAGAAATAGTAAATATATTTGGTGTAAATGCTTCGATGAGCACTACGTATATACCTGCATGGGAAAACGCTACAGCTTATACGTTCCCTACTGCTAATACTACTATGGGTATTAAGAGCACTGTGGGCGGCGACACATCAACAATTTTAATCAAAGGGCTAGACTCTAACTACGTAGAAAAGAATGTTACAGTTACGCTCGCGGGTACCGCTAATACGCTAGTGAGTACACCATTGTTTAGAATAAATGATATGATTACGCTTAGCGGTGGTACACCAACCGGTACAGTTACGCTAACTGGAGGTAGTACTATATACGGTCAAATTAACCCCAATATCGGTAAAAGCCAAAGATCAATGTTTACTGTGCCAGCTGGACATAAGTATTATTTGAATCGTATTGATGCTTTTTGCGCTTCCGCTGCAATCAATAATAGAGAGCTTGCATTCCGAAACCGAGTACGGCTATCTAATGGGGTTGTTTACAACGTTGCCGAATCACCGTTTCTTGAACAGCTACACGTAAACAGACACTATCCGTTTGCTTACAATGAAAAAACAGATATCTCTTTCGAGCTAAGGGCAAGCGCGGGTACCCAGAAGATTGGTGTGTTCGGTGAAGGAATTTTAATAGATGAGACTGGAACAGGGTTAAGGAGTTAAAAATGAATCAAGAAAGTAGAGAAAGAGTTTTTGAGCAACTTAAAATTGACGAAGGCGTAGTGTATGAGATCTATAAAGATCATCTTGGCTACCCTACGTTCGGTGTTGGCCACCTAGTACTTGAAAGCGATCCAGAACACGGTCAAGAAGTAGGTACCCCTGTCTCTGAAGAAAGAGTTAAAGAGTGTTTTGAAAAGGATTTAGACACTGCTATCTCTGAATGTGTTGTACTATACGGAGACGCATGGGAAGATTTTCCTGACGAAGTACAAGAAGTACTGGTCAACATGCTATTTAATCTTGGACGTCCCCGTCTAAGTAAGTTTAAGAACTTTAATGCAAAGCTTCTTGAGCATGATTGGGCAGCAGCTGCTCCAGAAGGTCGCGATAGTATCTGGTATCGTCAAGTAGGTGCTCGTGCCGAGCGTCTTATGGAGCGTTTAGAACAACTATAAAATGTTAAGGTGAAAAGTGAATAAATATTCTGAAGCACATATGAAAGTAGCTGAGACGTATGCACAATTGTCATCAGCAAAGCGCGCCAAAGTTGGTGCAATTGTAGTAAAAGATAATCGTATTATCAGTATTGGATATAATGGAACACCTAGTGGCTGGGATAATGAGTGTGAGACAGAAATATGCTGGCCCAACGGTGAAGTAAAGTTTCGCGAAACAAAGCCAGAAGTCTTGCATGCTGAGTCAAACGCTATCGCTAAGCTCGCGAGATCATCTGAGAGTTCAGATAACTCAGAAATGTTCTGTACTCAT
This sequence comes from uncultured Candidatus Melainabacteria bacterium, assembly GCA_937927525.1. Taxonomy (GTDB): domain Bacteria; phylum Cyanobacteriota; class Vampirovibrionia; order LMEP-6097; family LMEP-6097; genus DT-14. The sequence continues at coordinate 3,736 of CALBDR010000052.1, read as the reverse complement.
ATGCCTTGTATAGATTGTGCTAAACTTATACTACAGTGCGGCATAAAGAAAGTATACTACAAGCATGACTATAACGCAGCTAAAGGTAGCGGGAAGTGGTTGCTTGAGAAGGGCAACGTTCAACTAGAACAGATAGGTGCATAATGTTACAAGTTTATTTTTTCCTTATTATTATGGGTTTATTTGGTAGTGTTGGTTATGGTGCTTATTGGTACTATAATGATACGCAAGCTCGTATCACACAACTCCGTGAAAACAACACCAAGCTAGAACTTGCAAATGAACAAAACCAAGAAACAATTGAGAATATGCAAGAGCAAGCAGAGCAAAATGCAGCACGTATGCAAAACTTGCAAACTGAGTTACAAAAAGCAGAAAAGTACGGTGACGAGTTAAGATCTACTCTACAGAAGCATAACTTAACTCAGCTCGCTTTACGTAAACCTGGACTGATACAAAATAGGATAAACAGTGCAAGCGATAAGATCCTCGACGACATTACGGCTGATACTACTCCTGTCAGCAACGACACTCCTGACTAGCGGTTGCGCTCTTTTTAGAAAGCCTCCGCCTCCGGAAAAAGTAGTAGTTACTGTTACTAAGACAGTGCCGGTAGACATTCCTCTTGCTACAAGACCGAAACCGGTCAAGCTTGCTAAGGGTGAATTATATGTTGTTACAAAAGATAACTACGACGAGTTCGTAGCTGAGTTTGAAAAGAAGAATGGTTCCTTAGTATACATTGCGATTTCAATTAAAGATTATGAAAATCTTTCGATCAATATTGCTGAGCTAAGACGGTACATCAATCAACAAAAAGAAGTGATTGTGTACTATGAGACAGCGATTCAAGAATCCAAGGATTTAATAAATAGCAAAGGGAGTACGGAAGAAAGTACTGAAACGCAACAGAATAAGGAATAAGAAATGGCTAAAACCATCGACGATGATGCTCTACCCGGAGCAGACACAAATGGTGATGGACATATTTCGAGAGAAGAAGCTGCAATGCACCTTGAATTCAAGCGTAAAGAGCTTGAAGATGCAGATGCAATGCGTGACGCGCAGCGTCAAATGACATGGTTCGCTTTATTTGGACTTCTTCTATATCCTTTTGCAGTATGGATGGCCGATTGGACAGGTCATACTAGTGCCGCAAATATTCTTGGTGACATGGCTGCAACATACTTTGTATCTGTAGCTGCAATTGTAGCTGCATTCTTTGGTGGCCAGGCGTACGCTAGCTCTAGCAAGAAGTAATAAACAATGCCTGAAGAACAGCATATAAAAACAGAAGTAGAGCTGCTTAAGAGAGATTTTGAGCAGCTTTCTTCTATTACGGAAAAGCTAGACGTAGCAATAGATAAGTTAACTTCTGTTGCGTCTAGTCTTGACCGTATGATTGCTGTACACGAAAATCGTTTAGAATATCATGATCAAATAGACAAAGAACTATTTACCCTGATTGAAGACCGTCGAAAAGAGTCAAAAGAGCAGTACGAAGCTCTTCACCAAAGGGTAGGTAAATTGAGAGACGAATTCGATTCAGAACTCGCTCAAGCCATGAAAGATATTATGGCTGAGATTAAAGATCTCAAAGAAAAAGACATGAATCACCATAGAGAAATGTCAGAACGTCTTACCCGCCTTGAAAGATGGAGATGGGTTATCACAGGTGGTGCTGTGACCCTAGGCTTCATCCTCGCCCAAGTGGAACTAATAACTAATCTTTTCAGTTGATTTTTGTTGAAGTTCCTATTATAATCACCGTGTAGGGTGATAAGATAGGATTAAATTATGTCTGATTATATTGATGTGAAGTACGTTGGATTACTGGCTCCAAGACTGGATCGATTCAAAGTAAAGAATCAGAATCCATATACAGCCAACTTCCGTTGCCCGGTCTGTGGCGACTCTCAAAAGAACAAGTACAAAGCAAGAGGCTATCTCTTCTCTAAAAAGGGTGGTCTATTCTATAAATGTCATAACTGTGGCTTTAGTGCTTCCCTCGGCAATCTAATTAAAGAGATTGACCCTACCCTATACAAGCAGTATACGCTCGAGAGATATACAGAGGGTAACGTTAGACAGTCTCATGCTAACGTCCATAATGTAATGTCGTTTACTGCTCCTGTCTTTAAGAAGAAAACTCTGTTAGATTCTCTTCTAGATCCTGTGCGCGGAACTCCTGCTGAAAAGTATTTGCGTGACAGGAGAGTCCCAGAGAGTACTTGGAAAGATCTATACTATATCGATAACATCGAAAAGATCGAACAACTCTCTGAAAAGTATAAAGATCGCATTGTAGGAAACGAAGCGAGACTTGTTCTACCGTTTTTTGATAGAGACGGTAAGCTAGTCGGAGTAACCTGCAGAGCCCTGGGAGACGAAAGGCTCAGATATGTGACCGTACGAGTCAACGAAGAAAAGCCTATGATCTTCGGTCTTGATAGAGTAGACATTACTAAGGATATCTACGTGGCGGAAGGACCGCTAGATAGTTTATTCCTAGAAAATTCTGTAGCCGTTGGCAATACTGATCTTAAGTCGGTCAGTAATAGCTTGCCTTTTGAACGATTAGTCTTTATATTTGATAATCAGCCTCGAAATAAAGAGCTAGTCAAGATCATGGAGCGCGCTATGAATGGTGGTGCGCGTATGGTTATTTGGCCAGAAAAAATTATCGAAAAAGATATCAACGATATGGTTCTCGCAGGTATCGACGTGGCCAAGGTTATAAGTAGTAACACGTTCAAAGATCTTGAATTGAAGCTTAAATTTACACAGTGGAAAAAAGTATGAAAGTAAAACTAATTAGTTACAGTCAGACCCCAGAGTACTTTGAAGATTTGGATTCAGCGACGGACTTAATTGCTTACGCTGCAAGAGTAAGTAACCCAAGCAATCAGATGAACTCAGAGACAGCATCAAAGCTGTTAAAATACCTAATCAAACACAAGCATTGGTCCCCGTTCGAGATGGTAAGTGTTTGTATGGAGATCGAGACTACTCGAGATATTGCTCGTCAGATCTTACGTCACCGTAGCTTCTCATTCCAAGAGTTTAGCCAACGCTATGCTGATCCAACAAAAGACCTTGACTTTGTGATTCGCGAAGCTCGGCTGCAAGACGCTAAGAACCGTCAGAACTCAATCGACACTGCAGATATGGATTTGCATACTAACTGGGCACATCAACAAATGCGAGTTATCAATGCCGCAAAAGAAGCATACGAATGGGCCATCAATAACGGTATTGCTAAAGAGCAAGCTCGTGCTGTACTGCCTGAGGGACTGACTGTATCGCGAATGTACATGAACGGCACTCTTCGCTCTTGGATTCATTATATTGAACTCCGTGCTGCAAACGGCACTCAAAAAGAACACATCGAAATAGCACGGGAGTGTGCGAAAGTTATCGCTGATATCTTCCCGTTAGCAAATGACATCGCTACAAAGGAATAAAAATGTCCGAAATTTTCGTTCAAAAAAGAAACGGTAGTAAAGAACAGCTAGACCTAGAAAAGTTTCACAAAGTAGTAATGTGGGCTTGCGATGGTATTACTGGCGTTTCGCCCTCTGAAATCGAAATCCGATCACACGTACAATTCTACAATAACATCAAGTCTGTTGATATTCAGGAAACGTTGATTAAGGCTGCAGCCGATCTAATCTCTGAAGACACACCTAACTACCAAAACGTGGCGGGTCGTCTAATCAACCATCATCTCCGTAAG
>CALBDR010000051.1 GCA_937927525.1 uncultured Candidatus Melainabacteria bacterium | reverse complement strand
GGTATTGGTGGGTTATAGGGAGAGCTAATAACCTAGGTAAAGGAACATTACAGGTACCACCCGGAAGACGTTTGAGAATTCCTTACCCTGTAAATGAAGTAATTTTAGATCGAGTTATAGAGAATAATAGGTAATATGTCCAGTGATCCGTTTAGGCAGCCTTTTGAAGGCTCAGTTGCTAGTAGATTAAATGCAAGATGGAATGTGCATCGACAAGCTCTTAGAAGTGAGATGTCTACTCCTGAACACAAGATGAGGCTGCCCGTTTGGGCAGAGCTTAGTAAAGCAGGTACGGATCTAGAAATCGACATGGGGCAAGAATATCTGTCGTTTGGTGAAAGGTATGATCAAACAACATATAGACCTAAAGTACCTTCTCTTACACAAGTCACTATCACTAGAGATGCAGGTAGAGGATATAGTATAAACTTAGCTTTGACAATTACTGTAGAATTTGAAGTATATACTTATGAGCAGTTTAATGAATATGCTAGAGAATACTTAAGGAGAGATCCTCATAATCCTATAAAGCTTGAATGGGGCAATGTAAACACATACTCAGGAAGAGGTTTGTTAAAGCATACTTTAGGAGGCATGTATATAGTTAGTGGAGGATATACGACCACGCCGTCTAATACGTACATATGTAGTTTTAAAGCCATAGCCGGAGCTGAGGCTGTAAAGGGATTTGACATTTTTAAAGTTGGGAGTCTCGTAGAGAGATTTAAAGATCCAAACAATGAAATAAACGGGCAGAGTGTCGGATCTACATCTACACATCGGGTAAACGGACTTGCCGATATAGTGAACTTACATATGCTATACTCAGGAGACACATCTATAACCGATGGAAGGGACGGATATGAAGTAGCAAACACATCTCCTGCTATGAGCGAATATCTAAAGAGTGGAGTAATAGGTAAGATTTACACTCCGACCCCTGAGATAGAACCAAATACAGAATGGACAAAAGGAAATACCTCCTCAGGAGATAAAGGATCAGTAAGTCAAAAGCTAGAATACGTAACTTTAGAGTACATAGTTGCTCTTCTCCAAGTTGGCGTAATTGACTACTATAATGATGATTTAGCTTATAAAAGCAATGAATCCCAAGGCTCCAAGTACACGCTAACTTTTGCAGATACGGAAGAAGAAGGTATTTCTTATTCGAGCATACCTCAACCTGTTCCCTTTCCTTTTAAATCCTGCATCCCGAGAGATATTTTATTCTTAGGAGAGAAATCAGGAACTTACCTTACAACTACCGGAAGAGGGAAGGACTTTGAAATTGGATTATCAGAAGGGCTAAAAGCAGTTAAAAGGGAAGGAGGAGCGTATAAAATAAATCATAGAAAGATTTTAATAAGTAAAGCTTTTCTAG
>CALBDR010000050.1 GCA_937927525.1 uncultured Candidatus Melainabacteria bacterium | reverse complement strand
CGGTGCTCAGACTTTAATACATTAACATTTAAAGAATGCATTAATACAGAATGGCCACTGAAAGAAAATGTACCAAATGACGAGCATTATTTCACAGCAAATATTGGGTCTTCAGTTAAAATTGCAACAGGAGGTTCAAACAATCCAATTTATTTAGATGAGTATAAAGTTTGGGTTTATTTAATACACACAAAAATTTACGGTAAACGAAAATATAATCACTACATTGTAGTACTAAATGATAATTTATACCCAGTCTATTTAGGAGTTAACCCAATTATCAATCAATACGTAGAGTATGCTCTCATGTTTATTTCTTCGGTTGTAGAAAATGGAGATTACTTTCTAGTAACCGGAGGAGTTGAAGATAATACAAACTTTTCTTGGAACATATCTAAAACGGCTGTACTCAAGAAAACGAACTTACTGCGAGGCTAAAGGATTATTTATTAGTAAGCGTACCTTCAATTCTTTCGCACCAACCTTCAGATTTAGAGTATGGCCACACAACCCATTTTGTAGGTTGTTTATCCGTTAAAAATTCTTTCCATATTTTGCAATATCCATCTTTATCTTGTTTAATCTTTATAATTTGGTCTTTAGTTACATCTTCTCTAAACAATGTATTCTCTGCTTCATCATGAAAAGCAACCACCCAAAATTCATAATCATCTTTTGGTACACTAGAAAAAGATATATCAATACAATGTTTAAATACCTTGCAGAAACTATCTAACCATTCTTGTTCCGAAGTAGATACTGGATTAGGTGGATACTTTTTGTCTAAAGTATATTGCTGTACAGCTCTTTTTTTAAAATGAATGCCAGCATATTTTTCATAATCGTTTAGTGTTCTTACACTTCCAAAGCCATATGGACCATCATGCCCTTCTTGTACTTCTCCGTCCATGCCAAATAGTTTTCTGTTAATAAGATGACTGGTTTTATTTCTGTTTCCCCACTCTTTATCATCATCCCACTGCTTTGTTCTTCCTTTTCTTGTATACTCATGCCAACAAACTACTTTATGAGGATGAAAAAGATCATAGCCGTGTGTGTATGCACGAACTGCAATGGAAATTTCTTCTCCGTGAAAATAATAATCAGGATTATGTTGTACTTCTTTACAGAATTCTCCAAGAGTAAAGCAAAAATGGGCTGAATAAAATCTAGAAGGAACTGGTGACTCTAATGATTTGTTATTAGGAATTTCTCCTGGTAAAAAGAATACAGCTCCTTCTGGTATAAATCTATCAAAGTTCATTTGCCAAGGAACCCTGACTCTCTTTGCTGGATCGTTTTCTGGATCAAAAGATGGTACATAGCCAGTTAACAAAGGTTTTTTATAACCTTTGCTTTGCAACTCCTTGATCATATCAATTAAAGCTGCATCCCAGTCTTTAGCAAATCTCATATGAGAATCTATCTGCAATGTATATGTTTCACCTGAATATAGTTGTTGAACAGCATTTCTAGCTGAGCAAACACCCTTGCTTTGTTTCCAGTCTATATCAAGTATTTTGAATCTAGGATCATCTTTATAATCATCTAAGTTATCCCACTCATCTTCGTGATTGTGTTGCCAAGCAATGCCTAAAACTAAGTTCTCTGGGTGCTTTGCTTGCTCAAGCATATCCTTTATTGTCGGAATTAATTGAGGGTCTCTGTATGATGCTATCTGTACAAAAATTGTAGGCTTTTCGGTTTCTTCCATATATATTTCTTATCACGAAACTTGCTAAAAGTCAATAACTAGTCGTCTAAATCTGCATTAAAATAGTTATAATAATCGTATTTGCCTTTTCCACGATTTCTAATTATAACTGGAGATTGAACCACTTGACAATCTGTGCTTGGTGGGGCAGGATTGCTAAGATTAGCATTACCTGAATCAAAAATTACTTCTGCAGTATCTCCTATATTCTGAGGATAAGGAATAACTAGATTGCTTTCATTACTACCTCCGTCTAAACGTCCATAATCGTTGTCATCATTAGTTTGTATATTAACTGGAGATAATTCAACTCCTGGTTCATATGAATATTCAAAGCGTTTACATTTAATATACCACACATAGTGTCCAATAAGTGGATTAGTCATTGGAAGATATTCATCATCTCTTTCAGTAATCTCGTATATTGGTGCTGCTCGATTTCCGGGTCGATCTGCTCCAAATTCTGTTAACCTAATCAGATCTCCTGCTTTAGGTTCAAAACCTTGACCAAACTTTTCGTAAAATGAAGAAATGTGTGCTACACACGTCATATCACAATCTGCCATTATTCCAAATTTGGAAAGCATTAGTGCATCATTAGTAATGTCAGTTAAGAGAATAACATCATTTGTTTTTATAAAACGTGACGTAGGATCTTCTCCATATAAAAAATTATGCGAAGACAAAGCATAACCATGAGTGTAATAAGAAACAGATGTTCCATATATTTCAATCTGTTCTTTCCACCACTTTGAGTAGTTTTGGCGTTCGTTATTATTAATTTGTTTGTTTAAGAAACGGACGCTGTTAATAGTATGGCTTTGCATATTAATTCATTCCTGAAGGAAGTTTTAACCACGATAGTGTTTGAATATCATAAATAGCTGAATAACTTTCAGATATTTCTTTAATTGTTCGCACAGTTGGTAAATACTGTATTTTATGTAAAGATGTGCTAGCTAATTTTCCGCTTAATGTGCTTGATAATTTTAAAATTTCTTCAGCAAGCAAACCGTCTACATCCATGCTCATTAATTTTTTATTTAATACTAATAGTACTTTAAGGTCGGCTGACTTATTTTTTAGACCTGGTTCTAAACACGGACCAACCAATAAGGCTTTTTCAATGAGAGTAGGCTGTTCAGAAATAAAAAAGTTAAGATCGTTAATAATTTGTGAGTGTATGCCTGGTAATAGTCTCGGAGGTTCTCCAATTTCAGAAAAATAAAAAATTGTTGGATCTAAACTGTTAGGTGCAATCGGAATTTTGTAAACAGTCAAGTATTTTTTTAACTTATCGTTGAAGTTTTTCATTTGGAGTTACTTATACAAAAAAGGCTCTGGTTTAACCAGAGCCTTCTTTTATGTAAGGGTTACTTTAATAGGGTAATTATTTAATAAATTCTCCCTTTTTGACAGTAGATTTTGGTTCTGGCTTACCTTTTACTTTTTGTAAGTGAGCTTTTTTGTCTTTAAGAACTTTTGGCTTTGGTTCGTCATCTACTGTTCCAGTGTGTGCTTTACCACCTTTTGAGTGTAAATTGCCTACTTTATTTTTTTTGTTAATTAGTTTTTTACCGTGAGCATCTGATAGAGCTTTTGGTTTTTCTACTGATTCTTTAACTTCAGAATCTTCAGAATCTTCAGTTCCGAATTCTTCTTCAAAGTCTTCTTCTGAGTAATCTTCATCTTCTTGAGCTTCTTCTTCACTGTCATCAACTGCATCTTCAAGATTTGAAAGAATTGCTGTAAGCTTGTCTTGAAGTTCTTTAAGATCAGAAAGTAGATCTGATTCTTCTTCTGATTCTTCTTCTGAATCTTCCATGGGTTCTTCTAAAGACATTTCATCGTTTGAAACCTCGTCATCAGACATGACACTTTCAACGTCTTCGTGCATATCTTCTGTAATAGTCTTTTTAAAGAGAGCTTCAAAGGCGCTTTCAACACTTTCGTTTTTTGTTTTTTCTTCTTTCTTTTCTTCTTCTGTTTTTGGAGCGACTTCATCATCTTCGACTTCTTCTGCTTCTTCTGCTTTAACTTCTTTTGCTGGAGCAGATCCCTTAAAAGATGGTTTTGCAGCTGCTGGTTTGGAAGTCGATCCTGCTGTTACTTCGTAATTAGGTCCTTGATCGACTTTTGCTTTATCTGGACCTTCTACAGTTTTTGGTGCTTTACCAAAAGCTTCTTGCTTTGTTTTTAAACTACCAACTGTATCATTGGAAGGGGATTCAAGATTAGATTTTGCTGATTCGTTAAGCATAATCTGTTCGTATAGAGATGATAAATCGTTTTTCATTGTATATATTTATTTATTCTATTTGTACTTTTTTTATAGGATATTTTATAGTTGTTGTAGTTTTAATCCGTACAATGTTCCGTTAGTATCTTTTACTTTTAAGAATGTATCAGCACCAACAGTAGTTAGCATATTCGGAGAAACTATTAGATTGTCTAAATCCATTGCTAATTCTGTTCCAGACACTTGTGTTGTAGATGATATAACTGTTGTGTTATCTGGCTCAAACCTCGTCTTTGTATCTCCGTATCCTATTTCAACACTACTTAAAGTTTTATTTTTTGTTTCAATACCTATAGCAACTGAATTATCGACTTCAGCTGAAGAATTCCAACCATATGCAAAAGCTTTCTGTGCAAGAAAATGAACATCGTTTAATCCACCATACACTCCTTGAGTAATAACTCCTTGAGCTGTTCCTCTATTATTAGGAAAGATGTTACGGTGCATAAACCAACCTATATCTCCAAATGTCTGTTGGTGAACGCTGTCAGTATTACCTACATGAATATCCCATCCCGTAGCCCCAAGATCAGGTGTTTCTTCTAAATCTATTACAACGTCTCCTGGATTATCTGTTAGTTTATAAGCTGTATAAAAAACTAAATAGTGTTGTCCGTAGGATGCAGCATAATCTACTGTTACTGGATTTGTATTATTTAAAGCATCTTGTAGTGTGTTATGAAGCTTAAGGAAGAACTGTGGATAAGTAGGATTTAATCTTAACCAATAGTCTCTATCAGTTTCTAGTCCAATAGGTAAATTATTTGTCGAGCGAAGTCTTACTCGATAAACCTGATTGTTAGGGGGATGGTTGTAATTGACCCAAAACAATCCCGTACCAGTACCGCTAGATGGTGATCCGGAAGCATGATTACTAAACTTAAACATTCCTAAAAGGTTCAAGTTTTCTGCTCTTCTACACGTTCCCAACAAAATTTCAATCTCTGTTGGACTTATAACTTTTGATACAACTCCATTACCTCTGCCTTCTCCGGTTGCAATGAATGCAGTTTCAAATAAATTAAAAACGACTACTTGACCTTCATGTAAACCATGAGGAGTACTATATGTTGCTATAACTTTATCTCTTCTTGTTGGATGAAGTCTTAAGTTTAATTTGTTAGGAATTGCAGGAGTTGCTGTAGAAATTGTCCAGCTCTTAGGGCTTGTTGTAAACCCTGCAGCTGTTGGATACCATTCTGTAGATGCTAAACCTTCTAACCTTATTGTTACTAGATATTTACCAGTCGCTCCATCAGGTGCTGTGAGTGGTCCAGAAGGATTAGCAACAACTCTACCTGCTAATACAGCTGCAGCAATACCTACGTGACCAACTGGAAAGTCTACAGTTACATAAGTGTTTTGAGTCACACTTGGCATTGTGTTAAAATAAAAATCTACTTCTGCTTCATATCTTGGAGGTCCGGGACTTGTATTAGGCTCATCATCCGGAGATGATGTATTACCCGAACCTGTTTCTTCAACACGTAAAGTTGAAACCCCGTAGCGTTCATTATTGTTTAACAACGTTGTTCCAAAGCTAAATTCTGTAACACCTCCTAAAAATATTTCATTTGATTCGAAGGCATTTGCATTTTGCATTTGAAATCGATTCCACTTATGTCTACCTGCTGTATTAAAGTTTAGCCATGAAGTATAATGTTGAGGAGTATAAAACCCAGCGCTACTATTTAACCCACCTGAAAAACCTAAGTGAAAGTGATCTGTTGAAACTGTAAATCTTCCAGCTCCTCCTAAAAGGTTAAGAGCGTGTAAATAACCAACTCTCCCTCCAGCAAGTAAAACACTTCCTGGATCTGCATAATGTCCATGGTAACTTTTTACAACTTTATTTGTAATCATTCCTTGGCCTAATTCTAAGGCATTGGCTTGATGAGTTGAGTCATAGTTTCTTGGAGGATCTGGAAATATACCATTAAATGGTCCTGAGACCACTTGAATTACAAAATTTGGTCCACTACCAGCTCGCTCGACAAAACCTTTGTTTACTGAATTCCAGGTAGAACCAGGAATAAGTCCTCTTAATCTTATAGTAGCTCTCCACTTTCCGCTTTCGTTGTTTATTTCTTCAGCAGCACTCGATCTACTAATTACTTCTCCAGCATACGTTCCTGGAGCTATTCCTATAGTATTACTTGAATCACCTGTAATACTCACAGTAACCCTTGTATCAGCATCCAAATCTGTTACATTGTATGATCTTCCTGCAACTTCAGCAGTATTCTGGTTCCAGTAGAAATTTACATCTCCTTCATAATAAGGAGCAGTTGGTGTAGCTACTGTGTTTGATGTATCTATTCCATACTTAAAGCTGTGTTGAGATACTAGATACTCATCCCACGGTAAATCACTCGATTCAACCTTGTTAGTTCGTTCTATTTCATGTTTGGCTGATCCAACAAGTTCAGGAGTATCTTCAAAATCCGGAAAGAGAGATCCAAAACTTTCAAAAGTAATTTCTTGGTTTGCCTCAGGACCTGTTAAAACGTCAACAACTAGTTCATTATTATTTAAACCTTGATTTCTTGCAACACGTATATATACAACATGCGGACTTCCAACAGTAGTATAAGCAGTCTGAGTAATAGTTCCTCTACTAAAAAGAGAAACATCTATATCAACAGCAACATAAGTTTTTCTTGTAATATGATCCGCAGAAATTTTTAGTTCACCGGAAATAACTTTGCGGTCATTGTTTGTACTAACAGTACGAAGTATGCGATACCACCGATAAGGCAATGTTGGTGTGAACCTCATTTTTTTACTGGTGATTACTTCTTTAAAAGAACCATCAGATTGTTGTTCTATTGATGTAATATATTGATTTGCCATTGTTATTGTATATTTATTACCATGAAGCTAATATAGTCCTTCTCCATGTATTAGTAGCTACACAGATGTAAAGATAGTTGTTATCATAAGCTTTTTGTCCTGCTACTCCATTATCATCAGGTTGTCCTGGAGCCGTCACCCACTCACTTCCTCCTCCTTCTCCTCCTTCTCCAATATTTAAACCGTATATTGTTCCGGATGCTGATATATCACCAACAACAGTCAGTGCACTATTTACAGCGTCAGTACCTATTCCGACGCGTGCTTCAGCTCCTGCTCCTACTGTAGGAACAAAATACGTACCACCTGGAGCGTTGATTACGAATTGAGAATTTCTCGTTGAGGAAACAGCTGGACCTATTGTTGGTTCTCCTGACCATATAAATGTATATTGATGAGCAGCAACAGATTTATAGCCCATTGCTACACTTTGTCTGAATTTAGCATCACATAAATTTCCTATCGCAATACTATTTTCACCAGAAGCAGTATTAGTTCCTCCTACAGTTAAAGTATTTGATGCAAACTCTCCTACTACTGAGAGATTATTCGATAGCGTTCCTCCCGTAAGGGGCAAAAATATAGTGTTAGCAGCATTTAATAAATTTTCTGTAGTCGTTCTAAATTCCTCTGAACCATCCTCTTTATATCCCACAAGAAAATCTCCGTTAACGGGAGCTTTTAAAGTAAAGTCTGGAAATTTTACAGCCATTTATAGTATTTATTATATAGATATTATATTTTGATTATTTATAGATATAATTTCTTGATTTTGGATATTAAGCATTTGAGATTCATTAGGAGGTGTTGGTGTTAAAGTAGGTGTTGGGGTTGGTGTTAAAGTAGGTGTTGGGGTTGGTGTTAAAGTAGGTGTTGGGGTAAAAGTATTTGTAGG
>CALBDR010000049.1 GCA_937927525.1 uncultured Candidatus Melainabacteria bacterium | reverse complement strand
ACATGAATTTTTGTGCACACGGAAAAAATGAACCGCCGAACTCTTAATCGCGCCCGACTAAGGTTACCAAATCTCACCGAAAATGGAATGTCAGATGGAATGTTACCGCTGTGGTGAAACAGAAGATAAACACATGGGTGTTGCACCCTGTTTGGAAGACGATGAAATACTTCACAGACCACTCTGTGCGTCTTGTGATGAAGATGAAACACTTAAATTTCAAGACGCTGGATATGTATTTCAAGCTTGTTATTGGCGTAAAAAAGTAACGGGTCAATTTGATCTTAGTTACATCAGATCCGTGTGTGACGGTATTGGTGTAAAAAATTATGATAGTATACTCACATTGGAAGTTTGCGCATTTGGCGGCTTCGATGTTGACGATATTAACGATGATTCGGGTTTTATTCTGGGTAAAGTTTCCAACGTACCCGTATGTTATCAAATTGATCTTGACTGCGATTGTGTAACACAAGAACAATTTAACAATAAGGCATTTAATTCAGTACAAGAAATAATCAGGCAATTTCTATCAGACGAGCGTCTGTGTTCTCATCCGGACACCCCTAAACCTAAACCTAAAATAAGGCTTAAACTTAGCAGTTAGCGTTAGCAGTTATTAAACGTCGGTCTAAAACTTTTACCGTTAAAATGAAACCTACCTTCCGGCGTTTTGGATGTCTTATCAATGACCATAAATGGGTATTTATTGCCTGAATGTGGCGTAATTGCTTGAGACATTTTAGTTAACAATTCACCTTTGTCTACATTGACTAAACAGTTTTCGCTAACAATATCGCTTACCGCGTCAGGTGGTAAACAATATAATACCAGTGCCGAAGGGTTAATGTTTCTAGTTGACTTGTTAAAGAACCCACTGTAACCTTGACCAATTACGATAACATCGATATGATCGTGCCGACCTTTTGAAAAGATCTTTTCGATTAGAGAAGGACGGTGAGGGTTAAAAAGTGACCTTTCGTTCATCAAATCGTCAAATACAAAACTTACTTTGAGCAAGGGCTTATCCATCTGCTCTAACATCTTTTGTACTTCTCTAATAGCTTCCATATGCCGTTCGATTTGCTCAATTGATGGATTTAGCACAAATTTTATTTTGCCATTCTTCTTTACATGTTTGGCTAACTTTTGTACATCAGGCAAATCATCTTCTGAACCAGTATACCAGTAGATTAACTCGTATTTACAGTCCATAATATCGGCAAACCAGTCGTTAATTACCCAGTGTGATTTGCCCGAATATGTTTCGCCTAGAACTAAGATCCTATGACCTTTTCTTTTTTCTCTCATTTACTATATGTCCGAAATTTCCCTGCGTGAACGATTGACTCGTGTAGTTGATGATATGGCTTCACTTGATACACCTTCAATGGCATCCGGTACAAGGCGTATTATTGAAAACCAAGCTATGCCCACAGTACCATCTATTCCACGTGCACCAAATAACGATACACCTAGTGATGAATTTTTTTCAGCTCTAATTAATTCTGTACCACAAGGTAAACTAATCCGTGAAAACCTACCTGCTGTAGTGCCCGGACGAATGGCTGAACATTACTACCAAAAGTATCGTGAATTACCCAAGGTTAGTACCAAACCAAGCCTCGAAGAGATTGTGAACATATCTTATAGTAATATTAACCCAAATGGCAAAAACAGTGGCTATTTTTTCCAGAATAAAGTATAATGAGCTCCACTCTAGAAGTTTACTTTAATGTAAAAAACCCCAACACAGGTGCAAAGCACAAAGTGTCTTATCAACAAGCACAAACCCTACTAGATACCAACTTGTTTACAGTTGATGATTTGGGTAACCCATATGTAAAGATACATGGGGTAGCCAAAGTAAATAAGAAGAAAGTAATCAAGATGTCACCATGGAATAGTTTTCTCCAAGAGTGCCGTGATTTTAGTGTACCTTTCGAGAAGCGTTCTTCTTTATGGAATCAGGCTGAAGGCAATCTTGATCAGGCTAAAAAGCTGTTGAATGCCTTGTACAAGAAATAGCCATTTCTACGAAATAGCGTTGTTCATTAAAACATTGTTTAATGAGTAATACTATAAATGTCAAATAACGTACAATATGAACTGGAATGCAGATAGGCAACCATGGCAACTGTTACCTATCCAATTTTATCCTATAAAAAAAAATGAACAAATTAAACCAACCATATAATGGAAAGTGTAGGTTATGTTATTGACGAAAACCAAATTACTAGTCCTTTTGGCACTGTATATCCCAAAACAACTACTGTTCACGAACTAAAAATGGATTTTTTAAGACACGCTAAATCCATCGAAGATATGGAACAGTGGCTTGAATATATTGAACCCTTTATCAAGGCATTCAATAACATGAGAAATCAAAACGTCTGTTATGTTATTGGACCTACTGCATCTGGTATGTCTCGTCATACAGTTTCTCGCATAAAGTATAATGAGCAACGTCACAACTCTTAGTCCAATGGAGCAAGAATGGGCACAGATGCTTAGAATTACATACAATGTCCGTAACGGTTCAAGTGGCAGAAATGTTGGCTTTAATCGTTATTATCGTGACTATTCCATCAGAGAAAATATGGCTTTATTTTTTAATGGCACTACAATTACTGCTAGTTGTATTAGCGGTGGTTTATTTGCTGGTAGTCGTTGCGCCAACAAAATAAAACAAGCTCAAAAGAAACTGGACGGTGTTGTAGTAGTAATTAGCGACAATCGTTCTTTGGGCATAGAAGTTAGTAGAATGGTAGGTGGTAAATTTTATGATATGTCCAAAGTACCAGATTACCTTTTTAAACAAACCACCAGCAACTTAGCCTACAAAGACAGGTTATCCAAAGATGCCCAAGCTACTTTACAAAGATATGGTGGCAATAACGTAGTTAAAATTAGGGTTTATCGCACAGCTCTACCAGAGCAAATGACTACTATTGCTAACTTAGTAACCAGTGGCAATTGGCAACGTGCCATGGAAAAATATGGTTATGATAGGTTTTTTCATCTAGGCTTAGTATTACGATTAAACAATGGTATCCGGATTCTATTGGAGAAAAATGAACAGATTTATATTACTACTTCGCGTGAACTAACTAATGATAGTACTGATTACTATGAGGTACAGTTTAATAAACCAACCCTTACCTTAAACCAAATGATTAATCGAACCAAAGAAAGAATGGGCACTGAAAGATTTTTTGGTTACAATGCCTTCAAAAACAACTGCCAAATGTTTGTGATGAATGTACTAGAAGCCAACAATATTTCAGTGCCACCAGAACTAAGGGATTTTATCTATCAAGACTTAACAGATTTCTCAGCCGATATCGGACAAACAACCGCCCGTTTTATTAACTTTCTAACTAATTTGCGCCGCGTGTTATCCTAAGTGGGGGACATTACTACGTAATGACTCTCCCACACGACGTATATAAGGTCCTAAAAGCAACTATAATGCTTTTATAACCTACAAAACTCTAACTTTGCGTCGCGCGGGGGCATGACCCCGCCTTAAAGCCCACCTTGGCTGTAGTTTACGTGCAGCAACAACATAAAGTTGCAGTCGTTATCAATATTCAAAAACTCAAAATCATCATCAAACAACTGTACCCTGACGTTGTTGATTTCGCTAGATGAAGGGTTTAGACGAATTTGGTTAAAGCTGTTCTGATAAGGAATAACCTGACCATAATCTCCATTGACCGGTATCACACCAATCAAGTTATACTTATCACCACCATCACGATTCAAAAACCTAGTAGCACCACCGTTACTAGCTACAACTGAGGTATTACTGGTAATAGAACAACCAACGTAAACAGCAGAAGTACCCAAAAGGTTTAGATTACCAGTACCGGTGTGAGTTAATTGACTAGTGCCGTTATCGGTATTACTGCCAAAACCAATTTTATACAGAGCTGTAGTCGCTGATTCATCAATGGTAAAAGCACCGTCAGCACCACCAGCAAGGGATAAACGATTGGAAGTGGTATCATAAGTAGCTGTAATAGTTGAACTGTCGGCAGTGAATAGTGAAGTTAGATAGGTTGCAAAAGTATCGCCACCATTAAAATAACGATCAGTAGCAATGGTAATAGTATGTGAACCACCAGAGGTTACATCTACTTTGATAGTGTTGTTAGTTGACTTGAATGGATAGATAAAGTTGATAAAGTTGCCTAGAACAATATCTAAACTGTTTGCGTTAGTAATTACGCTGGGAATCTCGTTAGTAAAACTGTTGCTGTTTTCTCCGAAAAATCTCAGCTTACTATTGAGGACGATAGTATTAGGTGAACCCATATAACTATTCCAAGAAAAAACATGAACTATGTTATAATGAGCGCATTAGGACAGACTGCTCCTGTATTTCAGGCGGGTGCCGCATTGGGAACAGACCCAGTGAAAACTATTAACTTTAAAAATCAGTATGGCTATGATCCTGTTGAAAAGTTGCTTGAACGCATTGAAAAAGCACCAACAACACAAAAAGGCGTAGACAAAGCTATTGGTGGTTTATTGAATTGGGGTTTTGTAGGACGCGATGATGTTAATGAACTAAAAATTGAAGTTAATCGAATCGCTGATCCCTTAAAACGTGAATTTACACGCAATGCTATTGAAAAGGCAATTGAAGGCAATTTTGGTTATGCTACAGCACAGCCCGAAAAAGCCCTTGAAGCTAAGGAAAACTATTTGCGTAGTGAAGAAAACCGTAAGCAAGAGATTGAAGATGTTTTAGGTGACAAAGCATTTGCTGAAGGTAGAGAAAAACTAAGGCAATCAATTAAACAGGGTTCAGCTAGTTTAGAAACCTATCGTTATGCTTATTCCATGGGTAATCAACCCGATGCCAATGCCGTAAAGTTGATGTGGTTAAAAATTTTTTTTCCAGAAGCCACTAGTGAACAGCTACGTACCGTTATTTTAAACATTGGCTTAAATGAACCACCAAAGTGGTTAGAGAAAACCATGAACTATGCCCTTGATTTATCTAGACGTGCCTTTGAAGGCGATGTTACTGGCGATGTAAATGAACTGTTACAAGGTGATAGCAATGTAGAAGATGCCGCCGGTAATGTTTTGCATGTTGGCGTCATGGGTATTTCTAATATGACTCAAGCACTTGGACAGTTGTTAGCTGGTAAGCCACAACAGGCAAAGTTGTATGCAATGAAAGAAATGTTACGTCAATTATCTACTAATATGGGCGGTGATAAGGGTTTGGAAAAGTTTTATGAACGTAACAAAGGTAAACCAATTGGGGCGGTAGAAACTGCCTTGCCTTTTATTGTTGGCACTAACAGTTCATTAGATTTAATCAATGATTTGATCGATAACGTAGCTGACAAGTTTACCTTTGGTTTGGTTGATAGCCCTGAAATTCAGGAGGAAGAAGCCGATGATGCATTGGTTGATGTAGCCGGTGAACTATAACATCGAATAAACACACGTTTATTGTTCATTTTTTTCTTGAACGCGCAAAGTATATGACTATGAACCTATTGCTAGTTAGTAAAAATATTGCTATTTTTGCTCAAGCAAATCCCGAAACAAAGGAAAGCAAAATAGTACAAAGATATGTTGCAGACACACCTGTAGCAAGAAAAACTAGTTCTAGATTCATGCGTTTACGTATACAAGCGCGTCATCACTTTTTGATGAAAGTAAAAGAATTAATAGAAGAACATTGTAAAGGACCTGCATTAATTATTGCTGTGGAAGAAGGTAACAAAGATCTTGAACTCGAGTTTTTTAGAACAGATGTAGTATCGCCATCAAAGTTTTATATACATGATTTGTTTACTATTCCCCATCTTTCACTAACTCAACTATTAAAGGAAACCCTTTATAACCCGTCGTATATGGACACTTTTAGCCTACGCTCAACGGTCATTTCTCGATCGGGTTATTTTTCAAACAACGATGTTTAACTCAGTACCACTCTCACACCATTGCTTGATACGTTGATTTAGATCACTCAATGGTATGTTAAGATCCTCAGCCATCTTTGAAAGCTTTTCATCAAGAATCTGCTTATATGTAACCTCGTCTTCCGTGCCATTTTTAACAATACGTGTTACTTTGTCAAGTTCCTGATCATCCTTTTCTTTGAT
Source organism: uncultured Candidatus Melainabacteria bacterium (assembly GCA_937927525.1). GTDB lineage: Bacteria > Cyanobacteriota > Vampirovibrionia > LMEP-6097 > LMEP-6097 > DT-14. The sequence continues at coordinate 7,661 of CALBDR010000049.1, read as the reverse complement.
CTTTTCAGCTTCTTTGCTAACAATCTTAGCAAATAAGAAACACAAGGGCTCTTCAGTCCATTCCCTTTTAAATGTACCTTTACCACTCAAGAAATTGCGAATAAGATAATCGTTGTAGGTTAAACTTGATTCGACGGTGTAATCAGGATCACGAGTAGGTTGGTGAGGCAAAGTTTTATCAATTTGATAGAACTGTTCCTTGATTTCATCTTCATTGAAACAAGGCAGTGGTATTCTATCTAAATCTTCTTGATCGTATTGGTGATTACTGGCTACCCAATCGATAAACTCTTCTCTGCTTTTAAACATATACTGTAAGGGGTATATATTTATCAGCTCTTTCTAACGAAGGGCTCATTTCTACGAAATGGCTCTTTTCAGGACATTACTTCGTAAGAAGCATTACTTCATAATGCTCTTTTCGTCGCGCGGGGGCATGACCCCGCTTTACGCGTTAACAGTGGCTTGGAGTACACCGCCTTGGAGCTGAAGTACACGGCAGAAACGGGCTTGCTGGAACCAGTTGTAATCAGTGGCGCTACCGGCACTGGGGTAACCAAACTTACCACGAAGGTTAATAGCAGAGTTCTGGACCAGATCGATACCAGTACGGCTACCCTGATCACCAAGGTACTCAGAAAGGTTAAGACCAAATTGGCAAGAACCAACCACATACTTACCAGCCAAATCGGTAGAAGTAAACTGGGTAGAAGCGTAAGCATTACGAGGTAGAAGGTTAGGGTGGCTAACTGAATCCTCAGTGTTATAGCTTTCGCAAGTGGCGTTATAGACCTCGACATCGGTACGAAGCTGATCCTGTGGGATAGCACGTCCACCAACGTCAACCTGCAGATCCATCTTGTTATCAGCACCGGCAGATAGGAAGGAAGGAGCGGCGGTCTTAAGCTCGTTAGCGTTAGTGAGCTGACCACGGTATTGTAGCCAGTAACGAAGGTCCTTAAGGTGGTAACGAGCCACGTTAAATGAGACGTTGGTCTCAGTACCATCGCTAGAAACACTGTAAGCTTGACGGATCTGGATCTGGACAGTGTCAATAGGCATGATAAAGGGTACTTCACCCTTACGCTGTACCTCTTGGTAACGACGCATCAAGGCTTGTGAAGGGATAGGGCAGACAGCACTGGCGGAGATGTTAGAAACAACCAGTCCAGTACCAGCAGCAAGGGCAGCAGTACCACCAATGCACAAAACACCACCAACAGTCTCGTTGCTCTCAGCCACAAGGTTAATAGGTGCAAGACCAAGAGGGTAGTAAGCACGTTGGGAAAAGAAACCCATGTGGAATAGCTTGAGTGAAACGTTGATACCAGCCAGTAAATCAGAATAGGTAGAACCAGCCACCTCAGCCAGATCGTTCACTGAACCAACGCTAAAAGCGGCATCAGAGCTAACTACGGCAGTGGAAGTAATGCCAGATAGGGAAGCAACCCGATCACGGATATCGTTCATGTAAGAATACTGGGCTTGAGCGTAGTCACGGCTCATTGAACCCTCCTTGTTGCGTTGCAACTGTTGGGCGTGATAATCCCAAGTTTCGATATCTACACCACCAGCCTGTACCTTAATCTTACGCCAAGGCATTGAAGCGTTTTCAATAAAAGGCAGACCGTTGGCATCGGAGCTGGTTAGCTTAAGGTTATAGTTAAGGCAAGTAGAAGGGGTATCCAGCAAGGCACCACCCAGTTGCAAGGGGATATTTACATCGGTCTGTGAGCTTGGGCTAGATCCACCAATGTTAATGGAAGGGGACTGGTTGTTATTGGGTAAAAAGCGTTTGCGCTCACGGCGTACAATTAAACTGTGCTGTACACGAGCACCGTCGTTGTTGGTCTGTGGCAAATATTCTTTAGGAACAGCCATACCGCCAACACGAAGGGCTTCATCTCTTGATACTCTATCTTGAGGAACACTCATTATAACTTACGCAACAAACTTTAGAAAAAATGTTCTTTTGTTTGCTTCGCCACATCTGCCCAACTATCTACTACATCTTCTCCTTTGCTATAGCAATCGCCACCTTTTCCCCTAAAGATCTTTAGCAAATCTTGCTTATTTTTGAAATGAAACCCAGTTCTATATTTAAATACACCAGCGTCCGGCATTACCACTGTATTACCAACTCTGGCAGATTCACGTACAGCCAAGCAATCAATCTCGCTAGTGAGCTGTAAGCATGGGTAAAAGTGGAACTTGTTTTCTGCTCTAATTTGGGCTAACTTATCTCTATCAACACGACCAATTTCCTTAACCTCAGGGCGTGACTTAGCCCACTTACGAAAACGCTTTTGTAGCTGTTGTTCTGATGGATGCCAACCATAACAAATGGTGAGACGTCCGCCTTTGCCAAGTGCTTTCTTTACATCATCCCAAAACTCCATTAGTAAAGGTAAACCACGACTGTAGCTTGAACAATAAAAGACCCCCTGTTCATTCCTTTTAGAAGGCATTTCGCCAGACATAGCTATTTCGCCAGAAATGACCCCGTTAGAACAAATAAAGCACTTTTCCTCAGGGATGCCTTGATACAACTCACGATGAAACTTACTCTTAAACCAAATGCGCTTTGCCAATGGTAAGACATGGTTAATCAAGTTGGCATCAGTACAGTCATGCAAATCAATAGTTAGGTTTTCTGATTTGATGGCATGTTGTAACAAAAAGCTAATACCAAAACCACGCCAAGCAATTAGGTTACGCCAACCACGATCTAAGACCATCTTATCAATATCCCTAAATTCAATAGGTGGACAACCCTCATCAGTCTCCACTACTACACCATTGTCTTTAATAGTGCCATAAACAACTACCTTTTTACCCATTTTACTCCACTCTTTGCACAAGTTAACTACGGCTTGTTCTGAACCACCAAGACTATTACTATTAGGATCTAATCTAGGATAGTGTTCAATTGGCTTACCATCATCATCCGTGCCAATAACTTGTGCTTTGCCTAATAGATAAACAATATCAGGGTCGTCTTTTAACATGTTAATTTCCTTTTCAGGGTAAAATTTAAGCATTTGATAGACTTCATGACCAAAACTATTACTAACACTTGCTTTGATTACACGATCACCTAAGACTCTACGAACATGGTGGCAAAAGCAATAGTCTTCACCTAACCATACGCTATCATCTTTGTCGACCTGAAACTGCTCTCTATCCTTATCGCTAATTAGCTTAACTGGGGTAGCTTGAAAAAATGGTGTAATCCATTCACCATTGTAGAACACATTGCCAAAATCACGATAGAGATGATCAAGGGTAGCTTTCTTAACACACATAGCACCAGTAGCCATAAACCGAACACTATCGTCACGACCACTAAGCAAATCTTCCCAACTAAAAGGGGCGGTAGTCGGGCGTCCTTGTGGGTTGCTGTAGATTAGACCAGAAACATAACAATCGTCCTGTCTGACCCGATCCACCATAGTTTTGATATCATTTGGCGTAAAGACATGATCACTATCTAACATAACCAAAATATCGCCTTTGTTCGCCTTTTTATGCCAGTGGGTTAATAGGGTAGAACGAGCTTGATCAATGTGTGATTTACCCATCAAAAAATCAACAAAGGCTCTTTGTCCAAAATCACCGTTAAATAGTTTTTCATGCATGGTTTGATAGTGTAATAGGCAAGTAGTTAGTCGAGCATGAACTTGTACTTTACTACAAATTCCAATGGTTAATGTACCAATTTTTCCCTTATACTCTTTGGGAAAATCGTTACCTGTGTAATAGGCTTCATTGATATTCATATATTATTAACAATACTTTCTGCGTTACCAATAAAACGCACAAAATAATGGTTTAGTTATAATGCCAACAATAGCACAGTTAAAAGAAACACTTACCAGTCGCGGTATCAAGTTTGGTCACAAGATGAAGAAAGCACAATTACAGGCTCTGTTAGATGGTAATGGTGAAGTTTCACGTGCTCCAGCTGAAACAATTGAAACAAATGTAACCACCATTACGGGCACAGGAGAATCCAGTCCCAAACAACAAGCAGAAACAGCTGATAGTCAACAGCCTAAAGAAACAGTTATTGAATCATCAGCAACTTCCGATGACAACTCAAAAGAAACCGAGCCTACCCCCGTTGAAAACAAGAAAGAACCGGAACAAGTTGTTGAACAGACAGAAAAAACAGAAAAAACAGTTGTTGCTAAGATTCCTGCTGAGATTACACCACGTGTCGAAACTCCGTCAGAGAATTGGACTAAACCAAAGATTGTAGCTTGGATGCAGGAGAATGGTTATAACAAGTTAAAGATGAACAAATCTCAATTACTGCAACGTATCCAAAACGGTGAAAAGCGTATTGCTGCAGCAAAACCAAAACCTAGCGGGGTCATGCCCCCGCGCGACGTCCATACAAAAACAGTTAGCAAAACTGTTGAGCATGTGTCACCTCCTCCATCTCCGAAACAACGTGCTCCATCTCCGAAACAACGTGCTCCCTCTCCTGAAGTAACACGCCCTTCTACATTAGACGACCTCTTTGTTTTCTAAGCGGGGACATTTGAAACAAATGACTCTCCCGCGCGACGATTTATTTTTTCCCAAAGAGTAAATGGAGTTAATAAGCATTGTATCGGTAAGTGGTATTGGTATCTACATTATTTACCAATTTATTCTATTTATTCGCAATGGTGGGCGTTCAAATTGTGCCATTGGTCAACAGCAAGAACAACAAACTATTATGTTAACAGAAATGTTAGAAAAGGTAAACAACATGGAAACCAAAGTTGATAGCATGGAAACCAAAATTGGCAGTATGGAAACCCATATTAGCAAGTTACAAAGCTACACAGTTGCTGAAGATAGAAATATTCAGGAAAAGGTAGGAACATTGCAAAGTAATGTTGACCAACTAGAAAATAGGGTGCGTGTGTTTGAAACCTCTTCTTTAGAACCTAAAGCATCCTAGTAAGCTCTTGAAACACCAGAGCACATAGCCCAAGTAGTTCAGGATGACAGGGATCACCCCATTCATCCCGACCGACTATATGAAAAAATTCACCTTCTTCGTGCAAATCAACCAGTGTCCAGCCCTTGAATTCATCAATGTGGTCACAGTAGTTTTTGTAAGAGGTGGCAACTGCACAGTATTTATGCTCACGTAAAACATTTGCCATAGCAACACTACGTGTTTGCCCATGATCACAGCAACAAACAAATTTCATTTATAAGAGTCGATACCAAAAATAACTATCAGTTGAAACCAAGCCACACTTGAGTTGTGTGTAGGTATTTGGTGTAATAGTATAGTTATTCTTTGGTGTACCGTTATCATTAATATCAGTACCAGTACCATTAAAGCTGGTTACACTTAAGTTATGAGCGCCTTGAGCATTGTTGTGGATAAAAATAGTTGTGCCCAAAATAGCTCCATCAGGTTGGGGTAAGGCAATAGTTCCTGCTGCGCTACCGGTGTTTAAAAAGTTATACATGTAGTCGCCTGTCTCAATAGTATTTAAGATCTGATGTCCTACACCTGGATTGGGAATCAAGAGTTGCACTGTTCTAGTGGGTTTAAGACCAGTATCACCGGTAACAACTGCCCGAATATCAGCGGTGTTAATAGCCGCATCAAGGTCAGGGTTGATACAATCAAGTTGTCTGTCTTGTGAATTAATAACACGGAAATCACTAGTATCAGTAGTACCCATAAACAGGTTGTTTTCAACTTGTACGTTGGTAAAGTTACTATCACTACCAATATGGAAATGACCGGTAATATCACCAGTTACATCCAAATTACCGCGTAGATAGGTGTCACCCAAAACACCAAACTGTTCACCCTGTAGTGGAGCAATGTTGTCACTACCCTCATAACCCAAGACCAATGAGTCGGTAATCCAGCTTGAGTTACTGTTTCTGATCCTGACTGTAGGGTAGTCACCATCGTTGTCATACAACTGTAGGGCAAGACCATTTATGCCAATTTTTTCCACGGTAAAACGGTCATCGCTATCGGGTTCTTCACAGAGAATGTAGGGTGTTGCATTATTAGCTTTCTTAATAACTAGTCCATCATCAATGATGGTTTTGCCGTTGACATAAAGCACTTCATCAGTAACTGGGTCAGCAGCGCCAATAGCTACTGTTCCATCAACTGTCAAACTATTAGCTGTTAGATCACTGGTAAACAAACCAGAGAAACCATTGAATACTTCAGCATTTAAAGTTTGAACTGTTCCATCAGTAGCATTGATGATTTGGGCATTAAGAGTATGTAAAGATAGATCACTACTGATTACCAAGCCATCTAGATTTTCAATGGAATAGTTTGCCATATCAACGTTGCTCGTAGCTGGAAAAGTAGACCATACACTAGCATTGGCTTGACCAGTACCCAGAGCCGATGCGTAACTTAAACGATAATTAGAACCTAATGCGGACATATAACCTACTTGTGAAAAAATCTTGTAAAAGTTATAATGGATCTTCCTAACAAAGATGCTAAACAGTACCTTGGCAAAAAGCACACCCAGATGAGTCAAAAGCATTTGGGCAAAAAGATGAATAAAAAGATAGCATTGCACAACATGTCTCACGATAAACCAAAGCAACCTACACGTAAAGAGCTTATTGAAAACCTAGCAAAGAACTAACCATGCTCATTACAAAGTAATGGCTCTTAACAAAGTAATGGCTCTTACAAAGTAATGGCTCGTTGAGAAAAATGGTTGTAGATAGTATAATGGCACTATTTACAACTAATAATTTGCCACAGTATGTTGGACAGGGTTTAGGTGTTAGTCAGGTAATTACTAAAACTAAACAGCCCACCCAACTGCATGAACCAAATTACATGGCTTTAATCAAAATCTTTAACGAAACCGATCAAGGCACTGGTGATTTGCCCATCGACCTCTCTGCTAACATTCAGGTTAAGTTTCCCAACCAAGCGGCACTAGATGAGTTTTACCGTCGTCGTCGTCAAAAGATTCAAAATGATAACGTTAGTCAATATGATTTAGAGAAATACACCAATGCTGTTAGTCGTGATGTCATGACACAAGCCATTGGCGATAATCTAGTCAATAACTTAACCCCTAATGTGGGCGATAACATGGCTGGTATGTTAGCTCAACCACGCCCTCTAAATGGCGTAGAACGTGGAGCTATGTATAGCAGTATTTTTAGCGATGCCGATACTTTTGGCGATGATACGGATGAAAGCAGGGTACGTAATGCACTAGCGCAACCTGAACTACGTGAAGTAGATACCTATACCGTCGATACATTTACTGGTAGGGAAACAGGTGATGACGATGATTTTGATCTTGATGAGTGGGAAGCTAACGCCAGTGCCGCTATTGCCGGTGCTAGGTATCAGGCGGCTGAACGTCGTAAACAAGTTAGTATGTTACCACCACATCTACGTGAAGCAGGACAAGATATGTTGAATCAATTGGCTGATTTTGTGGAAGAAGAAATTCCTGATGAAGATGTAGGTTATTTGCGTAGTGGTGCACCCGCACCGGAATCTGTACCCAGACGCCCAATGATGACTGTTGATGATTTGCAAATCGGTGAACCCCGTGCACCACGTGGTGCGCCCTTGATTTCACAAGCTGAAAGGGAACGTCAAGAAATAGCTTATCGTAGAATGGTTAACCAAAATAGGG
>CALBDR010000048.1 GCA_937927525.1 uncultured Candidatus Melainabacteria bacterium | reverse complement strand
GTCCTACCGGGATTCGAACCCGGACTGCACACTAATCTGGTGTCTATGCCGCTTATAAAACGGGTGTTCTACCATTAAACTATAGGACCTTTATTTTTTGGAGGTCCCTGGAGGAATCGAACCTCGTACCATCCTTCCACCTTTAAGGACTCGTTTAGAAGACGAGGGGTGGGACAGGGACCAAAATCTAGGTGAATCTATTGTTTATTCATTTATTACATATACGATAACATTAATTTATGCAGTTGTCAAGCAGAATTTTAATCTATGTGGAACAAAGATAGGTAATAAGGTTGAACTATGTTATTAATAAGCTCGAAACCCCACACCCCAGGTTCAAGTTCCTTGAACAATGTCACAATGCCCTGATGCTTACATGGATTTCTAGCCGGGCAAGAACATTTATTGCCTCTAATAGTGTAAACTCCCACAGGCTCTTTTCTATTATCAAAATGAGCAATCTCAAAGGTGTCTGAATACCGCTGCTTTACAACATACATATTTTTTCTCTCCTTTATCTATAAGATAAATAAAATGTAAGCTATAGGCAACAAAAAAATAAAGGCGCGGTAAGCCTAAATCTACCGCGCCTTTAAAGGTTATGCCTATGCACCGTAGGACTTACTCAGAGACTAACCACTTCTCTCTAACTATTTTGTGCTAGCAGTCAGTTAGATCAACTGCAGAGGTTTTTTTGTTTACTCGAATACCTCTAACGAGCCCCTCACTTTCAACATTTGTTGATATGGAAGGTTTTGTGTAAAAGTTGCCCCACCCCCTCCGCACTTTTACTAACTGTTCTCACACTCTGGCTGCTCTAGAGTTCACGTGCTCAGCGACATTCAACAGTTTTCCAATACACAAACCTAAGTTTGTGATTCTTCATGGATCTTGAGGTAGTTAATCAAAGATGATAACGCCTCTTTTGTTGACCCACTAAAACCTGTAGTATCAAAACCTACTAAGTCTTGAAGAGTATTCAACATTTCTTTTTTAGAAATGCCATTTCTTCGATTAGGCGTTTTTTGTGCAGGAACATACACACCTTCTCTGACTAGCTTAGACCTAACAGAACGTACAGATTTTTTTAATTGTATTGCTATATCTTCTAACCCTTCTGTACCTAGTTCTTTGTACAGATCAAGTAATTTTTCTGTTTGTTCATCTGTATAGTTTATTGGTGTTTGTGTCATTTATAACCTCAAACTAATATTACTAAATTGTATACTAATATGCAAGAAAATTTTTAATTAAACTGCTCTATTACTCTGAAAAATCTCTAGGCATTCTTACATACATAGGAGCCGTAGTACCGTCCTCAAACTCTAAAAAAGAATCGGCCCCTGATAGAACAAACTCTGAGGCGAGTTCTTTATCTGAAGTGCTAAAAATTAGCTCTACCTCTTCTCTGTTATGTACAATTTTTCTTTCAAAAAACAGTCCTTGAGCCTCTCCATACTCTACATATTCTCTAACTTTGTCGCTAGGGCAAGTCATTTTTACTAACATTACTTATCCTACTACATGACTTTTTAAAGAGTCTAGTATGATTTGACTGGGGTGGCTTTCTCCTTGAGATCTGTGAGCCATTCCTCTCATTAGATAGTAAATAGTGGCTACGTCAAAGGCAATAGTAGGGTCTTCTAAGTTAACGCTATAAAATGTTAGGTTTTCTTGGTAAGTATCGTTGAAAAAGTCTAAAAAGTTTTGAGTTACATTAGCTCTAGGCTCTTCTACATTTCTACTATTTTTAAACTCTTCAAAACTGACAATGGTCATTCTTAAAACATTCCTTTTAGTATGATAGCACGATTATTCCAATAATTAATAACAGGTATACCATATTTTTGTGCTTTTTTTGTTTTTGTGGATTCTTCTCCAGAAGTTATTAGAGCATAACAGTCTTTTGATACAGAATCTATAAGTTGGAATCCAAACTTAGATAGATGTTCTCCTAGCTCTCTTTTAGAGGTGTCCAGTTTACCTGTTATACATACTTTTCTGGTTTCTACTACCTCTTCTTTATCTGAAGTAGTGGAGGCCTCTAGACTATAAGGCAGCTTTTCTACCCATTCATAGTTTACCTCTAACCAGCTCAATATATTTTCTACTGTACTAGGACCGATACCTTTAATAGGGATGTGGGCTATATCAGCTAAGCGTTCAAAAGTAGGAATATGGTTACATATAAGTTGTGCAGTGCTCTTTCCAACTCCTGGAATACCCAAAGAGGCTAGTACAGAAGGGTAATCTTTTGGTCTAGAAATCTCTTCTCTAATTTTGTCTCCATTTTTTCCTAGAATTTCCCAGGGAACGTTGTCATATAGTTCATATGGATGAGTTAAGTCTAGTTTTTCAATAGAGGCAGGCCCTAAGCCTTTTATGCCCAGTGTTTTTACATAATACTCTACCAGCCTTCTACCGTCTTGAGTATCTACAAATAATTTAGGTCCTTTGCGCTTAACTGCGACACCCAAATAACGTTCAACATCTTGAAGAGTAAAAGGATTGTATTTTGAATGTTCTAGAACTTTTACAAACTGAGGAGTAATTCTACGCTCAATTAAAATAGAGTCTCCCGGTCTTAGATCGTTATCTACCACAAACTCAAAGTTATGTAAGATCACCCTAGTAACTGTAGCTCCATCTAGCACAACAGGCTCTACTAAGCCTACAGGAGTGACTACTCCACTACGACCAACTGTCCACACAATATCTCTTAGATTAGTTGCAGCACTAAAATGTTCTTTCTGTTTAAGAGCTACTGCAAATTTAGGGTGTTTACTAGTGTATCCCAGATTCTGCTCTTGAGCGGCGCTCTCTACCCGAAATACAGTACCGTCTTGCGGATATTGACCAAAATCATAGTCACTAAGTACTGTAAGAAAACCGTGTTTCTCAGCAAATTTTAAACGGTCTCGGTAGTCTAGTTCAGAGCCTAGAACATCGTGTACAATAAATCTCAGTTTTCTATCTTTAGCATCTTTAGCACTTTTCAAGCCAAGAGCTCCCGCAACATAGTTACGGAAGTTTTCGATGTCCATCATATCTGTAACAACTTCGCCGACAAAAGTGGCTTGCTCTGTTTTTATGCTTCTAGGTATGCCTTTAATAACTGAGGCAAGATGATTTACATTCTCACCGTATTCACCGTCACCCCTAGTCAGGGCTAGAGCCAAACTTTTTTCTTTGTAGGTTACACTGAGATTTACCCCATCCAATTTAGGAGTCACTACAGAAAAAGCACTATCAATATCACTTTCTTTATAGACTTTTTGTAGCGAATACAAACGATAAGGGTGTTTTACCTTACCTCCCGCAGAAGTAATTTTGACAGTCGGACTGTCAGGGTCTTTCCATCCTTGCAACTTTTCCATTGCTACTAATTGATCGTATAGGCTATCATACTCCTCGTCAGAGAGCACAGAATTTCCTAGATCATAGTAGAGCTTGTCGTGATGTTTTACTATTTTCTTTAAAGATTGGTAATCCATAAGAATCCTTAAGTGTTTTTAACAATACTGTTAACTAGTTCCTCATATTTATTTTTTGTTATTTTTTGGTTTGGCAATTTAGGATTAAGTATTTTTTTACGTAGAGCGGCGTAAGGAGTTTTAAAGTCTACTCCATGCGGTTTCCCACGTAGGTGTCCTAGGTGTTTTATTCTAAAATACTGCACCGCATGAGCCATTTCATGGCAAATAATCATACCAAGCTTTAAATTATAATCTTCGGCATAAAAACCGCCAATCACTGGATGCGCGTCAAAACTAGGGTATTCATATACTCTAAACACTTCATTAAAATTTTTAACTGATATGTTCATTGCAATATTAATACCCGGACCAGAAGCGTACCAGCCTCCTCTACTAGACTTACGCCTAACACTCCAGTCTAGAGTACAGCGGTGAAGAGTAAACTCTTGACAATCAGACCAAGTGACAATTTCGTCTTCGCAGAGAGAAACCCACCTATAGGCTTGAACTTCCCATTTATCTTTTAGTTTTACATCTTTCACGGCACTACACCTTTTCTATTAATAATTAATATTAACTAAAATTAAAGCATCTGTCCAGTGAAAATTAATGATGAACCGTCCAGTTTCGCAAAAAACTAGAACTACTCGCAGTCTTTCCTCCGCCTACATTAAAAACAGGTAGAATACCTAATTCTGCACACAGATTCAGTTCTTCTTGATTTGCATTTTGAGGAGTTCTGTCGCCGCCGTTTGCAAAAAACAGTAACCCTTTAGCATTATGGTACCGGCTATGAAATTTGTGAATAGCTTGTAGAGCTGTACCATCTGAATCATCCCAATCTGTAAGCACCTCAAAAACAGAAGAAAAGTTTTTTAAAACAACTTTTCTTTCTTTTAAAGGTAAAAATGCTGCACCCTTTTTTTGAGTGAGCCACGCATCAGAATTAGGAGCTACAATCAAATTGCCAATCTTATTGCACATTTTCATAGCATTTATATGCCCTGAATGGGGCGGATCAAATCCACCAGTAAGCAGTACAAAATTCATAGACATAGATCTACCAACTCTTGGATGCGCTTAGTTTTTTCATCTAGCTCATCAATGTTTTGTTTTTTAATAGCTGTCGCTGCTGCACGTACATCTGCACTAGGAAGACCATAGGTTGTTTTTAGATATTTAATTTTATCATTTATTAGTTCTCTAGATGAATCAATAGAATCCATCAAACTTACTATTGTATTAATAGTTTTAGATACGTCCGTAGGATCAAGAGCAGTAAATTGTTTTTCTTCTTTATTAGTCATGATATGCCTTTACTTGATTAATTAAATGCTGTAATAGAGCTCTACTTCTTAGAGGAAGTGTAGTATTATTCGGGTCTTGGGGTGCAAAACATATGCTCATAAAATGAACATCTTTAACAGTCTTAACAGATATTTGAATATCTGCATCACTCATGTTTTCTACATCTAGAGCAAATGGCAGCACAACTTCGTACTCTCCCCAATACTGATTCTCGTGTTTAGCATCAGTACTAAGTCTAAGTTCTGGAATCCATTTTGCTAAATCTCTAAAAAACTTTCTACCTAAAAGCTCATTAGTAGGTAGTTCTCTTTCGAGATTATAGATTAAGTTACCTTCCATGTTGTAACCCTACTTTTTTAAAATTGTTAAATTCTAATTCGCTAGGAAACTTAAAGCTACTATTTAATTCTGAATAAGCTTCTAAAAGTCTCTTGCTTTTTGGAATAAAAGACAGAGGCACTAGCTCATTGAAAGGAGTTTTATACTCAAAAGGCGGCTGACAGTCATTTCTGGCGTGCTGGCTAGGATGAATACTCATTCCCCACTTTAGTTGCAGATACTGCCTATTAAAAGCAATTCTGTTCATAGATGGATTTTTTGTGATAGTCAAACTTTTGTTTGAGTCTTTCGAAGAAGCAAATAAGGAATTTATAGTAACTCCTTGCAACAAACATCTTTGCTTATAGTCTGCATCTTCGCTATACACATAGATAAAATTTTCGTCAAAAGGCCCTACTCTGCGATAGGTGTCTTTATGTATTGCAAAACAACTAAATTCAAAATGTGGTTGAATTACTCCCGTTAAACAATATTCATTAGTTTCTGCAAGGGCATCTTCTATTTGCTCTTCACTAAAAGTTGCGTCATCTTGTGTAATAACAATTTTTTCAAGACCTAAATGCTCAAAAGCAATTTTACATATCAGATTCCATCCACCAGCGCAACCGATATTTCTACTAGTAGTATATCTAGCACAATCAAAACTAGTAACATAGTTCTGTTGTCCGTTATCTATAAAATAAAAAGTGGAACTCGAAAAATCTTTGTCTACAATAGAATCAAAGAAATCCTGAGCTCCACAGTAGCTTAATACAAATATGTGATTAGTCATTAATTATTAGTTTTAAATGTTTAGGTCATCACTACGACTATAGGTATCTACCCTACTAGTCTTTTCTAATCTGGAGACAGGTTTAGTTGTACTTGTTACAACCCCAAAAAATGTTTTTAGTTCTTCTTGAGTCCAGTCAATTGCTTTTTTCCATTGCTGCCTAGGAACATCTTTTCTAGTTTGTTGTCCCTCAGCGTCTGTCATAGTCCACTGATACACAGATTTTGTGTTTACATCTATTAGTGGTTTAAAATCGTACATTATTATTTCTCCTAAAGAATTTATGCTGCTTCTAAAAACTCTCCAGCATAATTTTCTTCTTCTTTAATAAATTTATAAAAACTCTGAACAGCCTGTTCTTTATTTTTTGCTTCAATGTCAAAATCTGCGTACTGTAACATAGGAATAGTTACAGCCAACAAATCTTCATCCCACAAAAGTTCTGCGTGTGCGTTTGGCTTCATCCAGTAGTTTTCGTTTTCTTCAGGGAACGGATGGCTAGTATGAAATAGTGGTCTTGAGGTTTTCCAAGTTTTTACTGCTTCTTTAAAAAAAGAATCATTAGAGGTTATTTGCTGTACTTCTCTAATTTTTCTATTAACTAGCTTACCCTCTGAATTTTTAACTCGCTCTGTTTGTGTCATTCTATGACACGCATAGTGGTGAGTGTCTAAAGTTGCTCGAACGGGTATTTTTGCACAAAGTTCTAACACGTGCTCAATATCATATCCCTTAGGTTTATCTTCATTCTCTACTGCTAAACAACGCTGAGCATAGTCTGAAAGATAGGTAAAATTAGTTGCAAAACGTTTTATTCCGTCAATATGCTTTCCACCATACAAACCTTGCAAATGAATGTTCATAGTAAAGTCTTCTGGTTCTAAATTCATATACTTACCGTATAAGGCGTGATACTCTAAATCTTCAACAGATTTGCTTACCACGTCAGAATTATTAGAACCTAACACAGTATACTGTCCAGGATGCACACTAAGCCTGATACTGTGTTTTTTAGCTACTTCGCCTGCTTTACTCAAAATATTCTTTATCTGAGGCATGATTTCTTCATACCAATCATTGGTGAATGCTAGAGTATAACAAGGAAATAGCTCAGAAGATATTCTAAAACTACGAAGATTCATAGGTTGTGTTGGAAAATAAGTAGTTAAAATATCTAGTAGTTTATTACAGTTTTCTAAGGCTTTAGTTTGTACTCGCTGCTTACCGCCCTCTTTTAGAGCATATGTTTTAGTAGTAGTACCAAAATTGTATCGTTTAGCTAAAGTTTTATTATAAAATTGGCAGCACTGAGAAATTCTCCAATCAGTGCGTTGTTTATTAAAATAATTTATCATAGCAACCTTTTTGTTTGTATATTACTACAATACCTAAATCTACAGCAAAAGTCAAGAATAAAATTAAGTAGTGACAGGAGTTAAATTAATTGTAACACCTTCCACCTCAGTCATCTCTTCTTCTTCCATCTCTTCTTCGTCTACTTCACCGAATTTGTAGTATCCATAGACTGATTCTATATAATGGTCTAAATCACTAATCTTATTTTGAACCCAAGGTTCTAGATTATCAGCAGGCTTTATCATTTCTAATAGTTCTTTTGCATAAGCCGCAGTTTTTCTTAGGCTTGCACGAGCCATTTTTCCTTCGTATTCACTCATTTCATATCCTCACTTTTTTCTTGGTCCACCGGGTTTCGGTTTAGAAACAGAACCGCCTGGTCCTGACCATAATTTTCTGCGAGCCCAGTAATTTGCAGAAAATTTATCATCCTTTGTTAGGTTGCCAGAAGCATCTTTTATACCCGCACTACGAGCTAAGTAGCTTTCTCTAGCTTTTTTACTATAGTTATGACCGTAGTCCTTATGTCCATATCTAACTAGTTTAACTTCATCACCTTTTTTAGCTAGAACCACTTCTTTGTGTTTAGAGCCAGATGTATTTTTTTTAGGCTTATTAAAACCTTCAAACTTTTCTCCGCGATACTCTAATTTACCGCTTGGCAGTCTTTTTACGTCTTTAGCTTTTGCCATCTATATCTCTCTCTATAGACTCTCCTACATCATTAAATTCTGTCATATAAGAGTTATCTGTATAAATTTTATTTCGTGTGTTTTCCACACTGTATTCTGTCATATCTATTTTATAGCCGGGATTGCTTTTTATTGGATTATATATCCAAGCATCATCTTGCCATATTATTCTATTATTCGGGTATGCAAAGAAGTTTCCGTCATCCATCTTAAATAGGTGAGCACATTTATGTTCAGGAGTTTCTGAGAAATTGGTATTAAGATTACCAGCTTTATTTTCCCAACCCCAATCTAGAGTAAATAAATATATTCCATTATGTCGTTTTCCTGTCCAATCTATTAGGGTAGCTCTTAAGTTGGCTAGTCTGTTTCTTACTTGCACATCTATATAAGGAGAAAAACAGTCCCAATACATATGAATATTTAGTGGATACACTGGAGCATTCGTTTTCCAGCAAAAAGAATGAAGTGGTCTGCGTGTCCAGTTTACTCCATTCTCTAGTAGAGCCTCAAAAAGAGGTACTCTTTTTTCCATTGATGCTACAGAATGTACATCACAAGGAGTAAACGTGTCATGACCTTTAGTGTGATTATATAAAAATTCGTTTCGTATAAAACAAGTTATTGTAGGTATATTATGATTTAGATACGCCACTAAACATTCAGCCTTTTTAAGTATAGATATTGATATTCGTGTAACTCATCTATACTTTGTATTTTATCGTCTTGAGAGCATAAGTACTTAAACAGTTCGGTGTCCGAACACCACTTTCTACCTGTCCAAAATTGAAATCCTTTTTTATCTGACTTATACATTGAATCTAGATTATAACTAATTCCAGTGTATAAGTAATCTAGCTGTAACTGTTTAGCTAGTTCAATTTCTAGGTAAAAGGACAGTTTTCCAAGAGAAAGCTCGGGGTTTTTATAATCCCACCAAAAAACTTCGGATAACAGAGTGTTTCCCCACAAACTTAATTTGGTAATGGCTATGGGTTTGTTATCATAAAAAAACTGAATAAAAAAATAAGTACATCCCTTTATAGGCTTAAAATAGTCTTCTACATCACTAAAAGTGAGAATATCTCCAAAATCTTTATAAGTGCAATAGCTAGAATATATAGAGTAGATCTCTTTTATATCCATAGAAAGCTCATTACTTATTTTATAAGTAGCAGGAGTATTTTTTAGTAGTTTTTTAGTTTTTCGATTAGGTGCGTACTCTGATACTTTAATTCTAGTCTGACGACACTGATACCAAATAAGAGGGTGTGCATTAGAAAAGTTACTATCAAACCAACTTACTATAGGAGCCCAACCATTTTGAAAAGCCCATTCCCACTCTTCTGGGGCAAAAGTGGCAGACACTAGACTAAAAATAAAATCTTTGTCTTTTTGTTTTCCTAAAACGTGGTCAAAGTATAGTTCCATATATTACTTTTTTCTAGGCTTCTTAGCTTTTTTCTTTTTCTTGATTTTAACAGGTTTTTTTACAATTTTCTGACCCGCAAAAGTAGACTGAAATCCTGGAGCTACTGTCATTTAGTTTTCCTATATTTACGCACTTTTTTAGCAATTTTTTTGGGTTGAGCTACAAACTGCTTGCCTGATTTAGTGCCTTTTCTTTTGGTTCTATTAGTAGCAGCTTTTTCACCTCTAGATAGAGATTCCCACGCTTTTTTAGGTAAATATCTACCTCTCTCGGATTTAGGCTTATCTGCCTCTTTTTCGGAGGAGTACTGCCATTTTTGGTTCGTCCATCGTTTTAGAGATTTTTGAGACGGTTTAAGAGCCATATTATTTTATCTTCTTCATCTTTTTTAAGATGGCTGCTTGCAGTGCTGCTGGCAGCTTTTTTTGTGCAGCAGTTAATCCGTTGTTTTTAGCTGGCATTTTTTTCTTGTCCTTCATTGCAGTCTTTTTACCTTTTTTATCTTTTGGGTGCATTGCCATTTTTATTCTCCTTTAACTTTCTCCGTAGTATCCTTCTAACACTTTAGGACTATCTTTAAATAATCCTAATGCTCTGTTACAAGTTTTACATAAAATACCTCTAAAATCACCTGTTTCATGATTATGATCAATAGCAGAATCGTTTATAGATATTTTAATTTCACATATTTTACAACAATGTTTTTGCTCTTCTAGCCTATTTAAAAACTCATCTTCTGTTATATTTCTTCTAGCACATCGTTTTTTTAAGGTCCATTTATCTTTTTCTCTATACTCTGCTATTTTAATAGGATTATCTTTTCTCCAAGCAGTATTTTTCAGCTTTTTTACAGTCTTTACATCTAGAATCAAATAAATGTTTTTGTTTTCCTGATCTACTAGGAAATTCTAAAATAGGTTTATTTACTTTGCATAAAATGCACATTTTTTCTTTTGGTGCTGTTCTGCAGGTAAAACATTTAGCTTTTTCTTGTAATCTTTTATTTGCATAACTTTTACGAGTATAAAATATGTCTTCTGAACAAACATTACAAGTATAGAAAATTTATTACTATCAATAACAGTTATCAAGACTTATAGCCTCCACCTTTAGCTTTATATTCTCTTGCAAGCAATTGACTTTTTCTAGCGCTCCATTGACCTGGAGAGCCGCCTTTACTTCCTGCTTTTATCTTTTTAAATAATTGCTTACGTAATGTAGGTTTTGTATAATTACCCGCTTCATTTACTTTAGATTTTTTTCTCATAATTATTTCTTACTCATATAAGCGTTTGAGCCAAAGAAAGAAGCTACCACACCTGCCTGAGCTATATAAAACATTGATAATAAATTATCTAAAGCAGTTACTCTATCTACTGAGATATAAGGAGTAAATAAAAAAACAGTAATAAAAACCATAGATAGCATAGAAACCCAAGCCATTTGCCTTAGTTGGTCTTCTTTTTTATCCCTATTTTCTAGTTCTATCAGTTTTTCCTTTACTGACATTTCTTTAGTTGTTCTATCAGTACTTTCATTGTCTAAAGACATCCATATTCTTTACCTTTTTCTGGCTTTAGACAGCGCAATAGCCGCTGCCTGTTTTCTCTTTGCTTCTTTTTGTGAAATGCCTTGCTTCTTTGCTAAAGTTTTTATAGCTTTTTTTCTACTCTTTCCAGCATCTTTCATTAGTTCTTTGATATTTGCACTAATAGTTTTTTTACTTTTGCCGCTCTTTAAAGGCATTAAATGTCTCGCTTTATTATTAGGGAGTATTTATTTTCTAGTTCTCGAAATAGCAAATATTTTTTAAGTGTTAATAGGGGGTACTCTTTCTGAGCCCGCATTAAACTCTTCACTATCGTCCTATCTCGTTCCGTAAGAGGCTGACTCAATAAAGCTCGGAACTCGTCCATTGAAAGCCTTTTCACTTTTATCATTGCTGTCTTCAATATACATTAATAAATTTTTTACAAGGTCGCTTCTAACTACATGATCTGAAGAATATTCAATAAAAGAAACAGAGTTGCAATATTGTAGTTTATGTTTGGCCCAGGCTAATCCGTTTTGCTCTGATAAGTCACTCTGACTTAAATCTCCTGTTATAGTTACTTTTACGTTTTCTCCAAATCGGGTTAAAAACATAGTCATTTGAGCTACTGTAGTATTCTGAGCCTCATCTAATATTATAAAAGCGTTAGAAAAAGTTCTACCTCTCATAAATGCTAGAGGAGCAATTTCAATTTTTTTTGTTTTTAGTAAATTTTGTACTGTTTTAGTGTCAGTTAGGCCAGTAAAAGCATCAAATAAAGGAAGTAGATAAGGATCTAACTTTTCTTCTATACCTCCAGGTAAAAATCCTAATTTTTCTGTGGCTACTACAGGTCTAACTATAATTATTCTGTCTACAAAACCAAAATCTAAGTATTCTAGTGCTTTAGCAGCTGCTAAAAAAGTCTTTCCACTTCCGGCTGACCCTGTAGAAAATACAATGCTTTTATCTACGATAGCATTTAAAAACTGTTTCTGTTTTTTGTTTTTTGGCTCAACAGATTTAATAGAGTTTTTCTTTTTATTCATTTATCTCCCGAATAGGAAAACATAAAAAATTTTCTGTAAGCGTTTCCCTAATTTCATAATTTAAGGACTCTATCTGAGCTTTTAAAGCTCTAGCATCTGATTTCAAAAACTCTACAAACATAACAGGTTTATGTGTTTTTATTGTATTTACAGCCCCTAATAGCACTTTATCTTCCATACTTTCAACATCTATTTTAAGTAAGTCTACTCTATCAAACGAGAAAGAATCTAGAATACGCAAAGGTATTTCTTGATAGGATACGGCTTCTTGACCTATGTATTCTTTATTTTGCTTTGATGAGTCTATCTCCACGCCACCATAGTTAGAGTGCAAAGAATAATCAAATACCGGAACATTTATAGTATCATTATGTGCACCAATAGCAACATTATGAATACTAATATTTTGAAAATTATTTAACTCAACACTATCAGCAAATATATTACATAAAAAATTTTGTGCCTCAAAAGCCACTACCTCACTAGAAATGTTGGATGCCTTTAGTTCTAAAGAGAACCAACCTATATTACATCCTACATCTAAGATAACAGGATTATCTTTAGTTTCAATAATTTTTTTTAGCCTATCAATATGCGCCTGGTCTATATGTTTACCATATTCTTTATAGTAATAACCTTGATTTCTATCGCCTTTTAATGTCTTTACCTTGCCAAAATGGGTATCTATTATTTCGACACAGTCACTATTTACTAGCATAATATTTATTAATCCTATATTTTAATTCAGGCAAATAGTGACTTGGATTGCCTGTGAATACTTGTGAGGTTCCATCCTCTACTGCCATTAAAATTACAAAACTAGATACCTTATCAGAGAACATCTTGTTGTGTGCTGTGCAGTAGAAAGTTGCTTGCAAGTAATAATCTTTAATTTGGCTAGTATATTTCTTTTTTCTAGAAGTTTTATAGTCAATTATTACTAATTTATCGTTCAGGTATCCGACGCCATCGCATCTTCCTGCAATCTTTAATTCATTATCCCAAACTACAAATTCTTGAGACACAGAGCGAAAGTTATTAGCTAATAAGTGTTTCATTAGCTCTACTGTCATCTTCTTAATAAAAGGTTTTTCAGTATTTAATCCTGAAGTTTTTATAAAATAACGAGCTTGCTCTTTAGTGGGATTTTCATATTCTTCATATAAATGTTCTAAATAGTTATGTAATATTGTTCCACGTTCAGCAGCCGCTTCTTTAATTCTATTAGCCTCTTCTTCTCCTACAGAGTCTATCCATCTTTGTAACCAAGCTTTATTTGCTGTAGCTCCTAAGACTGTTGTGATACTAGGAAAAATACCGTCAAGAGTATCATATACTCTACCTGAAGGTTTATCGATATTTTTTACTTTTTTACACTGATTATATGTTAACATATGTAACTACATTTGGCAACAAAAAAAAATAAAAAAACCAAAGAGAGACTTCTCTTTGGTTATGCATATAGTTAATTTTTAAAAAAGTCATATAGTTCCTTTGTATTTTTTAGTTATTTTTTTGAAAAACGTATCCGCAACAAAACGAAGGGCTTTTGTAAAGCCCAACGCGATTTTGTCAGAAACGTCTGTTTGGATGTGATGTTTCATTAATCTTTATTAGACACAAATGTATACATTTCCTTAGCTTTTTCCATCATATCACCAAAAGTATAAGGTGTAAAAGCTTTCATGTATTCATCAGCTTGAATTTTGCCGAGAGCCTGCATCTTTTCGGCATATTCGATATTCATTTGAATTTGCTTGTCCATATAATCTTTAGCTAATTCTAGAACTTCAGAACGGATTTCAAATGGATTTTTATTGGTCATTTTG
>CALBDR010000047.1 GCA_937927525.1 uncultured Candidatus Melainabacteria bacterium | reverse complement strand
GTTAAAGCTAGACTGACCTAAGGCATCGATAATCTCTCCAGCTATAATACCAGTAACAGATTTAGGCAGATCGTCTTTGTTAAAAGTTTCACCCCTTCTTTCTGCACCAGCTGCATACATATCCCTTCGCTTAGAAGCAATAGTTAAGTCTGCAAGTAACACACCTAGGCCTACAGCTACCTTAGTAGGATGAGCCTTTACTACATTAACCATTCCCTTCAAAAGCTCTCTGTATATATTAAGCTTTTCTTTTGCCTCAGCTTCAGGTCCTACTTTCCTAGCATTATCTAATCTCAATTCCAAATCACGTCTACGCTGGCCACCAAATAAGTTACCAAGCCCAAAGATTTCATTTAACTCTACAGTCTCTTCTTTAAGCTGCTGATATGTCTTCATCTTTGAAATCCTTTTATTACTTTATTCGAAAAGTTTGCATAACTAAATTCTAATCTGTCTATTAACTTTACAGCGTTAGTTCCAAATCTGTCCGCTACAACAAACCCTTCCTGATTTGTCACCTTAAAGCCTCTATCAGTAAGCAAGAAAGTGTCCAAGCTGTTTGCTTTATTTAGCTTATTGATTAAAAGCATTTTTGCCTTTATCACTAAGTTGTAAATCATAAAGATTCTTACTAGTTCGTCTTGAACAAAATCATCAAGAATTATTCGGCGTTTAAGTTGAACGCCTTCTCTACCTCGATTGGTTTTTCTTTTCTCTAATTCTCTGTCGAAGTAATTTTCCAAGTATTCTCTTAGTTGAATAACATGGGCAAGAGGATCACCGATAGGTTGATTGTCTCTAACTTTAGAATTATTAAATGTTTTGATTCTTATCAACAACTCATCATTTCTGACAATTCTATCAAACGCTCTTTTACTAACCTTATTAAACAACATACCCATCTTAGATAAAAGCTCATTAAGTCTAAGTGTCTCTTCTGAATTAAGAGTAGCTGTTCCAGATACATCTCTATATGTAGCATCTGTAAACCAAACATCTCTACTTTGTCTCATTCTATCAATGAAGCTTTGATTGTATATCGCACTTAGTGACTCAAAATCATTTCCAACATATTTGGTGTGCCATACAACGCCCATTTGAGATCTCTTAATCTTGTTGGCTAATTCTGAATCTGTAGGAATTGCATAGATGATAGAGTTTGGGTGAAAGGTAATATATCTTTTACCGTTAATTCTAGATGGCATTAAATCATTTCTCGAGTAGAGAAAGTCACCCTGCACTATACCATCAATTTTTAACTTGGGGAGATGCTTAAGAGCAATTAAAAACTTTTCTCTTAAATCGCCTTGAAGATCTTCGTTAATATCTTCTTCAGTTTTATATACTTTGGGATTTTTGTTAAAGATACTTTTCTTAGCTACAAAGAATCTTCCATCCCTAGGATCTGTTCCAGCAAAAATAGAAGGAGCGCCGTCCCACTTCACACTTATGTTAACGTTGGAGCTAGTGACGCCAGACAACATATCTCTTAAGGCTCTAAGAAAATTGATAGTCTGTCTAGTACCATCTACACCACCATTAAGGATATTGTCCTCAATGTGCTCCATGTGAAGATTTTTAGCTTCTGTTAAAAGTTCGAACATTTGACACCCCTTTGTATAGGGGTATTTATTATAACATGATGCTGTATTGGAGCACAGCTCCTCCGTTTTGCCAACCTTTGCTTAGAGCACGTTGAAGGTCCTTAGGAGTATAAGAAGTAAAGTCTTTATCTACTATACTTTTAAGACTAGGTCTAGCTGCATACACGTAACCTTTACCGACAGTGAAGGGTTTGGTAAGATTTAAATTAGAAAGATTATACCAAACTAATTCCGGAATACATACTTTCTTTTGTTTACCGTCTAAGTCGTAGGTTGCAGTAAGATGTTCGTTTCTAGGATCATTAAACATCTCATCTAACAATTCTAGAAACTTTGTCTCTTCTACCTGCCACTTGCTCCATTGATCTCTATGCGCAATGATAGTCCAATCGTCAAAAGAAGGATACTTACTATATCCTCTATGAGAAGGTTGATCTAAGTATGTGTCGATGAAAGGCTCATCTCCATAGTCAGGATAGTATCCAGCTCCTGATAAACTCTTACTCTCATACACATCCTCAAACAATTTAATTTGATCCTCCATGATATCAGTGTTAAACATAATATCATGTCTTGTTCTAACTATAATGTCATACTCATTAATGTCTGGAATTTGTTTCATACATAGGTAGTGGCTGTAGTGTTGTGATAAGCCTCTATTTTTATGAAAGTGTCCTGGGTGCTCTAGAGCTACATAGCCGCTGTCTAGTCTAATCCTTTTGGGATTACAATATCCAAACAATTGATCTCGTCTCTCTTCAACGCCTTCCTGAGTCCAAGAATGAACATAAAAGTCTACATCCCAAGGCAATGCATCAGCAAACTTTTTTTGATGGTATGATCCAAAGTTAGCAAATCTTGGTTGTCCGCTGATACAAATAGCAATTTTCATTACCACTTCTCCACATAGGCTGAAGGTGCAAAATATCTTGTAGGTTTTAGTGTAAGAAAATTGTCCTTTACAAACCTATCTACTGCATTACTTTCTGTCCATTGTTTAATAGCATATTCATCAAAGATAACAACACCGCCAGGAACTACTCTATCCCACAGTAGTTCCAAACAAGTTTCAGTGGGTTCCTCTATATCCAAATCAAAGTTTACAATAGAAGCTCTGAATCCTGGATTATCCTCTAGATATTGTTGAACAGTCTCTGTAACATCGCCCTTCACCAATTCAAAGTTACCAAACCCAGCACTTGTTAAAACGTTTTCCAGTTCAACTTCATATCCTTCCGGATCAAATCCTCTATCTTTAAAAAGACTTTCCATTACTTGTTGATCAGAACTTCCAACTGATTCAACAGTAGAGTCAGCATCGAAGAAGTCAAATCCAACAACATTCTTATGATTGATGGAAACTTGAGATAAAGATTTTAACCATCCCATCATACCTGAGCCTTTAAAGACTCCTAACTCTACAATATCACCAGGAACATCCTTAACATGTTCTACAAATTCTAGTTTAGATGCTAGCTTACCAAACAACTTTCTATCAGAAGAAAAGATAAACTCATTAAATGCATCATATACTGACTGAGGCTGGTCATCATGAATAAACATATTACACCTTATAGTTGTTTAAATAGTGTTGAAGATCTTCTGGTGTTCCTAGACCCCACATTCCATCGGCCTGGTACATCTTAATCTTTTTACCATCTTGAATAGCTTCGTTGAATACTGGGCAAATGTAGAACTCGTTATTAGTTCTAATATTCTTATTAATCATTTGTTCTGCATACTTAACGTAATCAGATCCGTGCTTCCAATAATAGAACCCTACAGTAGCATTGTCTGAAATAGGCTTCTTCTCAGCAACTTCCGTTACTACGTTATTCTCGTCTGCTTTTGCAAAAGACCATTTAGGATGGGTGGCCTTAAAAGTAACTATACCGCCGTCTGATTTAGTTTCTTGCATTTCATACATAAAGTCCATAGGATCCCAAACAACATGTTGATCGGAATTAGCAAAAAATAAAGGATTATTATTATCAATATATTCCTTGGCCATCAAAGCTGTAACAGCTGATCCTTCAGTAAGACCATCAACTTCAACAATCTTACAATCTGGTGTAATTAAGTTGAGTAAAGTGTCTAAATTATACTCTTCTCTATGAGCTTTCTGAACCACATAGATATAGTTAGCCTCAATACCAATGTTATCTACAACATGATGTATCATAGGCTTGTTATTAACGTCTATAAGAGGTTTTGGAAATGTATATCCAGCAGAAGCGAATCTAGATCCAGCTCCTGCCATAGGAATAATAATATTAAGTTTGTCGTTGGAGTTCCATACTTTCTTCACCGGCTTACCTTTCAACTGAGCAGTAACATTAGAAATAGTAACATCATCTGGCGATTCTACTCTCATGTAATTAGCATTCGATCTAATAGCGGACAATAAACCTTTTGGAGAGTCTTCTACGATAAGAGTATTTTCTGGAAGCATGCCCATCATAGACATTGCTTTCCAATACATCTCAGGATGAGGTTTTGAATTCTTAACATCTTCGTTTGAAAGAACAATGTCAACATATTCCATCAAATCAGTCTTAGCCAATGCTGTAAGAACAGTTCGTCTAACAGAGTTTGTACAAACGCCAATACTGTATCCTCTGTCCTTTAAATAATCAAAGAGCATCACAATGTGCTTTACAGGTTTCAATTCAGAAATCATCTGTATAGTATATTTTTGTTTATCTTCGGAGATTCTTTTTTCTTCGTGAGAAGTCCAGCCATACTTCTTAGAAAGTAACTTAAGTTTGGCTGTAGTTGGAAGACCATCAAACACATTAATGTGGTGGTTTCTAGAAATTGCATGCTCTGGTCCTAAA
>CALBDR010000046.1 GCA_937927525.1 uncultured Candidatus Melainabacteria bacterium | reverse complement strand
TCCAAGTCCTTACTCAAAACAGTTCCTTTTCCTTTACTAAACCCCCACGAATACAGGATACAAGTATAAGTTGAATGGTAGAGAAGACATTCATTCTTGTATTAAGTTGTTTTTAAATTTAACGTTAAATTAAACAATCTAAATAACTGTACTCGAGCTCTATCAATAAGGAAATGACATGTCAAATAGATTAGTAACAGAGGGTATCAATGCTCTTAGAGGATTGTTTGAACAGTCCAATCTATCTAAGCTACAAAAGGCTTTTCCAGATGTTCCATGGGGTAAGAAACCTTATACTAGTTATAAGGGTGATCTTCCTGATCAAGAATTCTTGACTTATGAACCTGAAACGCTACGACGTAAAATGGAGAAGAGAGGACTAAATTTTACTCCACAACGGCCAGGCAAGACTAGTTATCGCGATCAGGGTCCTATGAACTATACCTCTAAAGACCTTCCTACTAAGATTAATCCTGTATACACTTTCGATTTTGATAGACTATACTTTCTCAATAAATTAAAGAAGTATCGGCAAACAGATGTCTAATCAACTTATTAGAGAAGGACTAACTGTCCTCAAAGAAGTATTCAATAGACCTTATCGTCTAGATCGTGAGTCTCTAGGCTATGCAGATAATTATACTGCCTTTACAGAAGATGGTAGAGAGATCTTTATCACAATAGAGTTCCGTGATGCAGATGATGTAATGCTTAAAGCGTTTGGTGGCTTTAGTCCTATGATAGCTAAAAAATATGGTTGGGATCCTAATCATGAAATAGGAAAGATAGACTTTACTGTAGATGATAATGTTGGTATTACTGGCAAAGGGGATGCACCTAGGATACTAGCTACTGTTGTAGAAGCTATCAAGTTTAGCATGTCAAGAAAAAGAAACTTAGTAGGATTCCAGTTCTGGGGCTTTGGACTTTCTAGATCTCGTCTTTACCGTACAATGGTAAGAAGACTAGGAAGACAATACAATATGGATATAGTCAAGAATGTTTCGGAAATACCAGAAGCAGAGTTCTTATTGTTGGCTGATACTAAGAAAGCTCGCTATATGTTTACAAAAGAAGTGTTCGAAGACATCGGACCTAAGACTTCTAAACAATCTATCAGACCTTTTACTAAGA
>CALBDR010000045.1 GCA_937927525.1 uncultured Candidatus Melainabacteria bacterium | reverse complement strand
ACGATATACTTAGGAGCAGCAGTCAGGCTACCAGTTACTGCGTGAGTAAAGTCGCTGCCTGTTTTGTAGTACAAGAACTTCTCAAACGGATCGAACTCACCTTTTAGCCTATTAATTCTTTCAGAAAGAGTTAAATTATAGGATTGAACTGAGTTAGCTGATCCGGTACCGACGCTGTTGATTAGAGCATTAGACTGTGATGTATAATACTCAATCAACTTAACTTTATAGTCGTAATTTTTAAGTCTTTCTTCTGCAGATCCGTATAGTATAAAATTCTCAAAGCTACTCCAATCTACGTTAAGATCTACTGAATTAGATCCCGAAAATATTTCTCTAACAAGCCTATCTTTTGTATCAGGGTTTGCATCTAAGAGAGCATTCCAGTACTGAACTCCTGTTTGATTAGAATTCTCTAAGTTAGTATAAGGTGTATCAAAGTTAGGTCCTCTCAATAACCTGCAAGAATCTGCTGCCTCTTCAGGTATTAGAAGGAAGTTTGTTATGTAATCGTTTAAGACTTTAAACGCTACGAAGCACGATTCTGTCTCCTGTATATTATCTAGTAAAGGTGTGTAGAGTTTGCAGTAGATAACTAATTCGTCGCAACTTCCAGCTACATTCGGATTACAAGCTTGATCTAATTGACTATCTCTACATTCGGTCTTAACATTTACGACTTGTACAATTCTATTCTCACCGAAGTTAAGAACGATGTTATTTAAAAGTCCTTGACCTTTTAAAAAGCTAGCTATCTGCTTAAACTGTTCTAAATTCTGTCTTACTGCAGGAAATTCTTGTTGGTAAGAATCTTTTACGGTTAGCTTTAATTCAGTTCTATCTGGACTTATTTCTTCTAAGAAGAACGGTAAGGTATTTATATCGCCTATAAGAGGTGAATGGAAAGCTAAACTAACCTTATATTCTCCGTTTAGTATATCTTTTTTATCAAATAACGAAGGTATATCGATTAAAAGGTCTCTGTACCGTGGACTGAATTCGAATGGAACGTTATAATCGGAAGTTAGGTATTCACCTGAGGTATTATAAATATGAGCTTCTGCAGCAATTCTATTCTCGTCTAGTTGGACGGGGATTTGAACGTCGTGAGAAATAGTAGATAGATCTAACGTCGTAAGAGTTTGTCCTTCTCTTCTCTGTTTAGTTCTTAAAAGTTCTTCTCTGTTAAAAAATCTATCTAAAGACATTGTTCTTTTTTTTAACCGGATATCGTGTTCTCGACATCGTCTGTATTACCGAAGAAAGTTCCGTCACGTTTTTCTATATCCGTTAATGGTGCAAATGTAAACGTATAGGATATACTAGAAGAAGCTTGTTTACCTACATATGGCAAATCTTGTGTAGTTTCTCCTTCGTTTGTTACGGCTGTTCCTAGTCCATCTGCAGTTCTTTCATCTATTCCTACAATAACGTATTCTTTAGAAGATCCATCTCTGAGCTGTATGGTATATACATCTCCTACAGCTATGTTAAAGTTAGGTACGGAGAATTCTTCCGATCCGTAGACTATTCGTAGAGGTTCTCTTCCACTTATAGCTTGCTGCCCTAAAGAGCCGAGGTAAAAACTTGCTACTCCGTCGATGTTGTGTTGAAATGCAAGTGTATTTTCAAGAGAAGTTTTATCATCGGGTTTAGTAAATATAAAGGTATAGTCTACGTTTATAGGAAGTGTCTTACCGACGTACTCGAGATCAGTTGATACAGTACCTACTTCAGATAACAGCGTTCTAGTTGTTTCTGTCTCTTCTTCAATATCATATAACGTGTAAGTCTCAGTCTCTCCAGAAGGGCCGACCATGGTAACTATGTCTCCTAACCTGTAGCTAAATCCTGGTACTTGAACTACTTCAGTACCTGTGTCTTCGTAAAAATCCAAAAACCCTATATCCAAAATACCTATACCTGTAGACATCTTAAAAGTTCTAAACTTTATATCATGTCGTATGGTTACGGTATATTTAGTATCATTATCTTCATCTCCACCGTCTCCTTCATCTTCACAGTCTCCAAATAATTCTACAATAGGAGCTCTTGCTGGTGTGTACAGTTTTAAGTCGCCGTTTAATATGTCGTTTAGAAGTGTCTTGTTATTATCGCTAGGGTTTATCTCCACCAATGTCTGCATCCTTGATACAAGTTGTGATTGATTTTCTTTAGTTACAAAAATAGGTTTTATTGCAGAATTTACTCTGTCTGCAAATCCTCTTGCAGGTGGAACTGTATAAATACCTGCCTCTTGAGTATCTGGATTAATAACTAAGAGTTTAGCACTTGCTGGGTTAAGCAGGTCTGGAGGTCTACTCTTTATAGTATATGTCTTGCATTCACTGAAAGGATCAGGTTCTTCTCCATCTCCACCATCTTCACCATCTTTATCATCTCCACAGCAGTTGCCATTTAGACCTGGTGTTCCTGGTACTCCTGGTGTTCCTGGTACTCCTGGTGTTCCTGGTACTCCTGGTTCGCTAGGTGCTCCTGGTACTCCTGGTGTTCCTTCTTGACCTGGTACTCCGGATTCTCCCGGTACTCCCGGTATTCCTGATACTCCCGGTACGCCTGGTATTCCTGAAAGACCTGGTATACCGGAAGGACCTTGGACTACGTCTGGAAGTTTCGGTAGCTTGCTTAGTATTTCATCTATTGGT
>CALBDR010000044.1 GCA_937927525.1 uncultured Candidatus Melainabacteria bacterium | reverse complement strand
GTAACCATAACTTCTAATGCTCTTAAAGCTTCTGGTGGTAAAAACTCGTTTGGTGAATTAGGAACTTGCATACCTTTATATTAACAAGTTAGTTAAAATAAAGGTGGATGAGTGAGTTTTCCTATGATGAATTAATAGATGATCTAACCGAAGAAGAGCTTGTAATGCTCGCAGCAGGGTTGCAAGATCAAGAAGCTTTAGAACAAGAAGACCCTTTACTTAAAGATAACTATGGACAAAACTTAGCGCAAGTAGAAGTTACTAACGCTATTGGAAAGTACAGATATGTGCAAATTATTGGGGGGAATAAGATTGGGAAAACACATATCATGGCGAAAATTGTTGTTGCCGCTTGTAAAGGTTTAGGGAAAAAGCATGGGATTAACTTTCCCTTTAAACCCCCTTTAACTATTTGGTATGGTGGGCGTGATAGAAACATTCTAGGAGATGAACCTTTAAAATCTCTTAAACGATTCCTTAAAGGGGATAAAATTGATTATCGAACAGAGTCAATCGGGCATCAAATCCAAAAGATGTTCATAACCTGTAAAGACGGAGACTTTTCAGATAAATATACCTCAGAGGTTATATTTAAACCATATAAAGTTCAAACAGGTGGTGTTGGTACTTGGGAGTCAGGTAACGTAAACATTGTTGTAATGGATGAAGAACCTCCAAGAGAAATCTTTTCTGCGGCAAAAACAAAGATATCTTTTACATCAGGGATTATTCTAATGACAATGACCCCTGACCATGGTATCACTTGGTCTTACGACTGGCATCAAGGGAATGATCCAGATCATTCAGTGTTATTTGAGACTAATCAGATTAAACTTATCCAAGCAACAACCTTTGATAATGCCCCAAACTTTAAGATTTCACAAGGTTTAGAGTGGGTTCGATTCCCAACAAAGTTTGCAAAAAAAAGAGAAAACCAAAAGTATTTAAAGGGACATCAATTAAAGAAATATTTAGAAAAAAACGATATTCAGTTACGTACTTTAAAATATGACCAGATAAAGAATGATGCAGATTATGTAGAAGTACCTGATACTTTTGCAGATCATGTAAATGGTATCGCTTACATGAGCCCAGAGTATCAAGTAAGGATTTTAGGGTTATTCGTATCAAATAGAGGGAAAGTTTATGAGTTTAAACAAGAGATTATTGACGAAGATGGGAATAAAGAACCTTTTAATACTTTTAATTCACATGATGGAGTCTTTCTTTCTAAATTTTCTGAACTTAAATTCTTTGCTGTTCTTGATTATGGTTACTCGGATCCTTTCGTTTGTCTCCTCATTGCGATAGATAAATACGATACGAAATATGTTTTACAAGAAGTTTATAAGAAATACACAAATACTGAAGAGCAAGCTCGCTTAATGCAGGAAATGTTCCAAAACTGGAATGTTATCCCTGAAATGATTGTTGCGGATAATCAAATAAATGACAAGGGAAGAATTGAAGATAAACAAAAACCACATATTCAGTCAATTAAAGACTCATATATGGACTATATGTCTTATTACAATTTCCGTACTGAAGAAATGGATAAGCGAGACCCTGAAACAAAGAGAGATAAAGTTAGAAGGGACTTAGTAGATGGGAAGTTAAAGTTTAATGTCTTTAATAACTATACTTATCAGTGTCAGCAGGAGTTATTAAAGCTTGAATATAGGGAAGGGTCAGCGGATCAGGTAACCACTGGAAGTAAAAAAGATCACGCAGATGTTGATGCTTGTTTAAGAATGTTTTATGGTGCAAACATCACTTATGAGAATTTTCAGACAAGTGAACAGATCGCAGAAAGGCGCAAAGTAAACCGTCATTTCCAAGGATTGGTATATTAAAGGTAGAGAGTATGGCAGCAAATGACGACCAAAAAAAGCTTTTAGCAAGAGCAGTTGATATTATCAATCACTATATCAGCCATGAGCAACACAAGTGGCAGCATAGACAGTTTCATACTAATATGTATAACTCGTATGATGAGTTGTTAAGGAATAAAAAGCCTTGGCAAGTTAAATATACCCATTATTTACCATTTTTAGTAACTGAAATGAAAACTTCTTTCTATGAAGAAGGGGTTTTAGGTTCTGGTGGTCAAGGGTTATGGAAAATCCATCCTTGGTCTGAATTTTCAGTAGATTCAGCAGAACAATTAACTAAAGTTTTCCAATATCAAGAGAATAATAGTAATATCCATAGAGAGCTTTACTTAGGTGGTAAATCTAAGAGTATGTATGGTGATTGGTTACTAGAAACCTATTGGGATAGACAAACTAAAATCATTAAACAGCCTGATAATTTCCAGATCGGTTTTGATGGAGAGATTAAAAGACCTGTTATCCGTGAAGTTCCTGGAATGGAGCAAGAATTTGTTAAGAAAAATCAACCAAATATAAGAACTTTAGACCCAAATGCGGTTATGACTGACCCGAAAGCTTGTTCTTGGAGTGAACAAAGACTTTACATATATAGACAAGAATTAACCTTTGATAAGCTTAAAGAAGATCAAGAGAAATACAATTTATATGAAAATGTAGACATGATTAAAGGCACTACAATGCCTAAAATGGCTAGTTACTTCTATGATGATAATAGGCGTAACATTTTTGTTGAAACTCACTCAGATAAGTACAGTAAATCATCTCCAATTGATGACGAATCCCCAATGGTTGAAGTTATGCACCTTATTAACCCAAATACAGGGGAATGGGAGAGCATAGCGAATAGAGCAGTTTATTTAGGTAGAAGACAAAGATATAGAAACCTTACTGACCCGATTACACACATTAAAAACTATGATTCTTTCAAGAGATTTAATGGTAAGTCAGATTATGAGGTTATTGTTGCTCATTGGAGACTTATTAATCAGTATCAATCATTAGAAGCAGATAATATGTTAATGCACTTTAGAGGATATACTAAGGTTGCAAGAGATGCTGGACCTGGTGTTCAAGAAGATATGGAAAATCTATTCCCAGGTGCAGTTATAACAATGAATAACTTGGGTGGAGTAGATCATACTAGACCTGATTTATTTAGTCCACAGGTATCTAATCAAAAACAAGAGCTTATCAATGATACTGGTAGAGCAATGGGTTTAGATGAGATTTTAAGAGGGGAAACCCCAGGATCAAATGTTAGATCACAGGGACAGTTTGCACAGTTAGCACAGTTTGGTTCTAAATTACTTTCAAGAGGGGTTAGAACCATATCTGAAGGGCTTAAAGAAGTTGGTGAAAAGTGGTTATTACTTAATTATGACTATTTAGACCTTGACCAAATCTTCCCAGTTACAGGACCATCTGGAGCAGAAATTATCTATTTAGAGAGAGATGATATTCCACCAATGGCGAATATTGCAGTTAGATTAAGTGCAGATTTAGATGCACAGAAGGATAGAAAGCTTCAACAGTTAATGCAAGCTATTAATTTAGCGCAAACAAACCCAGGTATCACTACTCAAGAGATGATTAAAGACTGGTTTAAAACTCAAGGTGAATTTGAGAATGTTGATAAATATTTCCCACTTAGTTTTGATGAATATACTCAACTTGCTCGTGCAAATGTTGGTTTTCAGATTGAACAACAAGCGGCAGGGGTAGCAGAGGCTCAAGCAGGGAACGTAGCGCAAGAGCCAGGGTTAGCAGGGGGAGCAGAACCACCACCAGCACCAAACCCAGATCAAATAGCAGCAGGTAACATAAATGCAGGAATCCCAGGATAATAAAAAAGTAAATGAAGAGATTAACAAACTTTTTGCGCAGGCAACAGAGTTAGAGCAAGTTTCTTTTGCAATTAAGTCAATGGAAGGACAGAAAATTATTGATCGAATTGGGAAATGGTTACAAGTTAAACAAGTTGCTTTAAATAATCTTGCTTTAAAAGAATTAAGTATTAACGATCATTATGAGTATAGTAAAGACGATTTACAAAGAATGAAGATTGTTAGAGCGCAATTATCAGCGATTAAAGAGCTTATCGGTCAATTAAATCCAGAGGTTTTAGAGAAGCAAGTAAATACCCTTAGAAAGAAGGCTTTTGAGCTATCTGAAAACCCAGAGGAATTGCTTAGCAAGCTAGTTTATTAAGTGTTTGTATATAATATCGGGCGAGAGAGGTATTATATATATGAATTTAGAAAATCAATCAACCCCCACTAATGATAGCGGAGTCGGAGCAAGTGCCCCATCATCTTCTTCTGGAAGTGAAGGACTCGCACAATCAAGCACCCCTGCTAACAGTACAAGTAGTGGACTCGGTGAACAAGGTAATAGTACAGGTGGCGACTACAGCACTTTAGAGAAAAGATTCCAAGATACACAGAGAGCGTTTCATCAATCACAATCGCAATTATCTGAGTATCAGAAGAAACTTCAATCTTTAGAGGGGCAAGTTCAGACTGTAGATCAGTTAAAAAATGCTTTAGCACAAGGCTTAGGTTTAGCGGGTCAAGAGTCTCAGCCAGATGTATTTGACCAATTAGCAAGTGATCCTAATTACATTCAGTCTTTAGTAGATCAAAGAGTACAGGAAGCCTTAACTCCATTCCAACAACAACAGCAATATGTTGAGTTGGAAAAGTTTGCGGCAAACCAACAAGTTGCTAAGCAGGAATACTTAAACAATCTCAAGGATCAATATGGAGAAGAGTTTGCAAATGAAATGTCTAACGTAAATGATGTTGCGGCTGCAATTAACCCTAAAATTGGTCAAATGAGACAAGTTTTAAATAATCCAATGCTTACAGGAGAGCAAAAAGCACAAATTCAAGGAGAGTTAAATCAACTTGAAATTCAAGCAATCCAACAAGTTGGTGGTATTCAGAACTTACAAAAGATTAAGCTTGCAGATTTTGTTTTAAATAATATGGACGCTTTAGGGCAACAATATTATGAAATGAAGCAAAAGAAAGAGCGTAGTTATGGTAACGCTAGTGGATTTGGTCAAAATGGTACAAATGGCGCAGGAACTTACAATTCAGGTAGTGGCGACTCTGGTTTCTCAGTAACATCAGTCAGAAGATAAACAAGGAGTAAAATACAATGGCTACAATTACAGGATTAGGTACACCTTTTGCACCAGGTACAGAAGAGTACAAAAGGGTTGAATTTGAGTTATCGAAAGATAAATATTATAAACCAACAAAAACAGCCCTTTTAATGGTAGGTGGCTTTGGTGATGTTCCAGGAGCAAAGGAAACAAATGACCAAAGAAAAGCAAGAATTAGTTTAGAGTCAAAAGAAGTTGAGCAAATGGAGTTTGAGATTCTTACTCATGATCCACGTTTAACTCTTGAGACTACTTTAGTTACAGGTACATTAACTACTGGTACTTATGGTTCAACTAACACTTTAACAGTTGCAGACGCTTCTATTCTTAGAGCAGGCGATATTGTTAAAAACATGACAACTAATGAGTATCTTTATGTTACTGCTACAAACATAGGTGCAACTCCAGATGAGATCACAGTTTACCCAGCGTTCCAACAAACTGGATTTACTGGTTTAACTGCGTTCCCTTGGAGCTTATCTAACGCAACTCCACAAACTAAAACAAATGGAGATGTTATCAGAATAGTTGCAACAGCAGCAAGCACTGGTTCAACTTCTGGGTCAATTATAGATAGCAGACCAACTGCTTCTGTAAACTATATCGAAATCTTTAGAGAGGATTACGGTTTAACTTGGGAAGAAGAGCAAACTAAGCGTAATGGTCGTATGGCGTTTGAAGATAAAGAAGAAAGAGCAAAAGGTAACCTTTTAGTTAAGCTTGAAAGAGCGTTAGTTGAAGGTGCTATCAACAAGCAAGCAGATGCAAGTGGTAACATTATTTACTCAACTCAAGGTGTTGAAGGTACTGTAACATCAGTAGCGGCAAGTGCTTTAGTTGGTGGTGGAAATGATATCACAAGAGCAAAACTTGATGAAATCGCTTCTTTAATCCAAGATGCAAACATGGGTGGACGTATCACTTGTTTATGTGGTTCTGTATTCATTCGTAAAATCCAAGAAGTTATGAAGGATTTAGTTGAAACTAACGTGGTTGTTGGTGATGAGACATTCGGTCTTAAAGCTACAACTTACGAAAACAACTTCTTACCGATTGACTTTGTAAGACATGAAATTTACGATCAAAGTGGTAAAACAGATGAAGCATTATTCTTTGATGCACAGCACTTAGAGTTATGCCACCTTAAAAATGGTCAAATGGGTAAAGTTTCTGAGAAGAAAGGAATCCCATCTGGTAATCTTGTTGCTAACGATAAAATGGCAATTCAAGATGCAATCTACGGTGCATACGGTCTTGAGTATAGATTTATGGCTGATTCAGCAAGATTAGTTACTGGTCTATCTCATACAATTGCTAGTTAATAGTAATAACTAACCTTCACACGATTAAAGCCCTTCGGGGCTTTTTTCGTTGTTTTGGTAATTTATAGGTAGAGAGAGGTATAAACTAAATGCAGAAAATCAAACTTTTTAAAGGTACAAGATTCAAGACAACAGAACACACTTTAGGGTTGTTCCGTGAAGATTGGAGTCCACAACAACTAAATTTTACAATCCCACAGGGTAGAGCTTCCATTGACATTCAAGATGGAGATGCTTTTGATTCTACTGGAAATCCATTAACCGCTGTTCAAATTGCAGATGAACTATTAAAGCAAAATGGTGATCGTTGGGTTTATGGTGGAAAAGCAGGAAGAACTTTAAAGAAAGATTATGGTTCACAATATTTTATTGATTATCATCCACAGATACATGATTTGTTTGTAAAACATAAATTACCCATTCCAGAAGATGGTAAGTCAATGCAGGATAGAGCAATTGAAGCATCTCTTGCCCAACTTAAAATGGCAGGCGTTATTGACCCTGACACTGACCTTAATAAGTTAAGTGCTTTCCAACAAATGCAAAGACAAGCAGTGGTTGAAGAAAAACCTGCCCCAAAAGTAGCAAGTAAGAAGGTAGAAAAGAAAGAGGAAGTTAAAGCCTAATGGTCTTAACCATTGATACATTATCTAAAAAGATAGCAAGAAAAGTTGGTGATTCATCTGAGAAACGGATTGAAGATATCAAAGACATGCTTGGTGATGTTATCAATGATTTGACTTTACTCTTTAGACAAGGCTCTGTATACAATACAGATACAATTACGGTTACGAATGGTGTGGCGACCCTGCCAGGTAATGTTCACACCATTCTCCGTATTTATAACACAGATGGGACAACTTATGAAGTTGCTGATAACTCTTTATATAGACAAAGAGAGCAAGGGAATAGTTTACTTCCAACAGCTTTAGTAGTTGAAAATTATCCAAATTGGGAAGTTAATTTACTTAACTTTGGTTCAACAGGAACGATTACGATAGATTATTTACAGTATTCAAGAAACCCAAGTATAATGCCTGAATACTATGAGCCTTTAATCAAGTTAGGGGTTGAGGCTGAATTTCACGTTAGATATAGTGATATTGAGAAAGCTCGTTTATTTGCTTCTAAATTCGATCAGAAAATGAATGAGATTAAAGGTTATTTAGGACGCAATCAGTCGGCAACAAACCGTACAAAGTCTTTATTTGAGATTAACGCTTCACAGTCAGGAAATCATACTTTAAATTCAACAAATAATGATTATCTTGGTCTTGGTCTTGGAGGTTATTACTAATGGTGGTAGTTAAAAAAAGTATGAATTATAGATTTAATAAAGCTGGTGGTGGTAATAAAAATGCCCCTAAAAAAGTTCAAAACATACAGAACAAAGTAGAGTCTGGAAAATTAAATTTAGTAACAGATCCAATGAAAACAACCAAGGGGCAGCTTAAACCTTTTCTTGGTAAAGGTGGTAATAAACTTGCCGTAGACCCTAGCACTGGTGAGGCGTTTGCTCCAGGGCAAAGAATTAGTGCTAAGCAATGGTTAAGACAACAAAGAGCGTCTGGTGATGCAGTTGATGAAGCAAGAGATTTTGAATTTGATGTTCCTGAAAGTGGTGCTGGTGCAGCACAAGATGCCGCAATGGGTACGGCTAAGCAAATAGGAGACACAGCACAAAACCTTTTAGGTGGTGGCGGACAACAGATTAGCACTGGTGGTCAAATTGCACAACAGGGAGCAGATGCTTTACAAGGAGTTTTAGGGGCAGGTGGCGCACAAGGTGGACTTGCTTTAAT
Source organism: uncultured Candidatus Melainabacteria bacterium (assembly GCA_937927525.1). GTDB lineage: Bacteria > Cyanobacteriota > Vampirovibrionia > LMEP-6097 > LMEP-6097 > DT-14. The sequence continues at coordinate 7,340 of CALBDR010000044.1, read as the reverse complement.
GAATCAACAAGAAGCATTAAGGCAGATGGGACAGCTACAGAATACAGCTTTAGACCCAACAATCAATAATCCAATGTTTGATGCAAATAGACAAGCAAGGATTAATGAAGCGCAGGCTTTAGAAAGTAACTTAATGGATGCTTTTGCAAGGAATAGAGGGGCAGATGTTGCTAACTTAGCAGCTAGAGGGGTTCTCGATTCTACAACAGCAGAGAATACAATGTCAGCTAGAGATGCACAGTTAGGGTTAGCCCTAAATCAGCTATTGTCTCAAGCAAATGAAACTTCAAGACAAGAGTTGCTTGGTGAAAGGCAAAGAGTTGGAGATGTAGCTCAAGCGTTTGGACAGAATCAGAGTTTACAGGCTGCACAGCAAGGGGGAATTGCAGGAGATGTACTAAGAACTCAAGGGACAGCAGGTTCTAACCTTGGTAATCTTGGACTTGGTCAGCAAGGAGTTGGAACTAACTTAGCTGGTCTTGGAGCAGGGTTATTAGGTGATGCAGGTCAATTACAGTTAGGTGCAGGTGCTTTAGGTATTAGTAATGTTAATCAGTTAGCACAGTTACAGTTAGCAGAACTTGGTCAAAGATTAATGGGTCAGCAGACAGGCTTAGGTAATTTAGAGTCTATACGTAATGCAGACTTAAACCGAGGAATGGTAAGAAAAAACATGGCTTATTTAGAAGAGTTACGTAAGCAAGCCGCAAGTGGAGGGGGCTTAAGTCTTAGTGGAATGGGCGGTGGAGCAATGACTGGTGCAGCGATTGGTTCTGTTGTACCTGGCGTTGGGACTTTAGCAGGCGGAGCAATCGGAGCAGGAATAGGAGGATTATTCGGATAATGACAATACCACCACAAGTATTAGCAGCAGGAATTGGAGCGTTAGGTAACATAGGCGGTCAAATGATTGCAGGACGAAATCAAGAAGAGCAAGATGAGCAAGACTTAATTGCAAAACTTCTTGGAAGCCAAGTACCACAATCAACGATACCAACAGTTCAACAACCAATGATTGGACAATCAGGGGGTATTGGAGGCTTATTAGGATGAGTTTACAACCAACGAACATTCCACAATTACAGAATATGGGTTTAACCCCAGCAGCGAATATGGTTAATACAGGTATATCAGCCATGATTAGTGCAAGAGAGGGCGGGCGAGATAGAAGGAATAAACTTCTTCAAGCTTTACTTGGTGGTGCAGTTGATATGGGTGTTCAAGGTTTAAGAAATAAAGGTGATCTTGCTACGATAGAGGCGCAACTTAAAAGCCCTGCACAATTAGCATTAGCTGTAAACAGACTTGCAACTGGTGCAGCTAGTCCAGATCAAGCAGGTGCTATTAGAGACCGTGTAAATCGTATTTTAGGTGATATACCAGGTACAAATAAGGAAGGACAAGCTCCAATTTTACCTTTAGAAGGTAGCCCAATTGTAGATCAAGTTGGTGATGATGCTGTTCAAACCTTTGGTGGTCAAGGTGGTATTACTGGTGTCCCACAAGGGCAAGAATTTGCTCAATCCCCAAGTGGTGCTTTTCAGTTAGGCGCACAACAGCAAGTTGCAAGTGCATCTCCAAGCTATGGTATGGATTTACCTTTAGGAATGGCAAGACAGCAAGCTCAAATTGCTAGAAACTTGTCAAGCGAATCTTTAAACAGGGCTAGAGAAAATAAAACTTACGTTGATACTGACCGTTCAAGAGAGCAATTAGCACAAGAGCGTATTAAGACAGATGAAAAGCGTTATGGTAAGCAATGGTTTGATAATATAACAGCAGTTCAAAGCCCAGGGGAGCAAGCAAAGAGTACAACTGGTTTACCAATGAAAGGTTTAGTTGTTACCCCTGAATTAGCAGAAGATCAAATGAATATTGCTAGACAATATGCAAATGACCCTAAAGCTTATGACAAGCGTTTAGCGACTTTACAGAAAGACACAGAAGGCGTTGTACCACTTTTAAACAAAATGAGCGAATTAAAGAAATTGGTTAAACCTGGTGTGCAAGCTCAAATACAAAGAAACACTGAGACTGGAGAATATATAATTTCCGTTACTGGTTCTAAGCAAAGTGCAAGGATTAAATCAATACTAAACAGTATTGCAGCTCAAGTACCAATGATAGCAAGGCTTTATGGGAACAGTGGTGTTTTAACCGAGCCTGATGTTCAAAGAACTTTACAAGATATACCGAATGCTTTGGGTAGTAAAGAGTTGTTTGATGAGCAATATAAGAACTTTGCTGAAGCGTTATCTTATGGAGCTTTAAGTGAAGCAGCAAGACTTAAAAATAAGAGAATAAACGATACATTCCAGTCAATTTATAAAAATGCTACAGATCAAGACTTTACTTATGGCGGTGGAATAAGCTTTGCAGGTGGCGGTTTTACTGGTGGTCAAGCTCAAGATTTACGTATGCAAGTGCTTGAAGAACTTAGAGAGGAAAAACAAAGAGGGTTTTAATGGTTGATGCAATTGATGCTGAATTAATGGCTTTATTAGAAGAGAAAAGGCAAGCAGGTGGGAAGTTAAGCCCAGCGCAGCAGAAGCTTTTGGACTCATACAGGTTAGAGTTTTTGGTTACTGAAAAATCTCCCTTTGATAACCCTTTAGATGAAGCAGGGGCAAGGTTTGCTTTATCTTCTATTAAACCAATTCGTGGTGCGCAACAAAAATATCTTGAAAATAAATTTGGTGCAGAAAATGTCATAGAAAGAGATGGTGCTTTATATGCTAGACCAGAAGGGCGAGGTGAGTTTTTTGCTATTGACCCTAAACCTCCAATTGAAGATCGTGAAGGTATGGTTGAGGGTACTTTAGGAGCTTTAAAAGACGCTTTTATTCAAAACCCAGACTTCTTGGCGGAGATTGTTGAGTTATACCCAACATTAGCTAGAGGAGCGGCTGTTCTTGGTGGTAGCATTGCTGGAACAATTGCAGGTGCAACAAAGGGTAGACCGATAGCTGGTGGTGCAGCAGGTTCAGCATTAGGTACAGCTTTAGGGGATATCGGAGCAGCAGGGGTTGCCGCAACACAGGATGCTTTACCAGAAGATGTCGGTGGACAGGCAATTGTAACCGCTCTTAAATCAGGCGCAGTTGCCGCAGGTGATCTTCTAACTGGTGGGATGCTTAAAGGTATAACAAATATACCAGGGGTTAAAGGTATTGCAACTAAAGCAATGAAAGCTGCTGGGAAGTCAGCAGATGAAATTAGCGGTGTATTTAATGATCTAAAAAAACAATACATTGATAAGAGTTTTGCTAAAAAGTTAGAAAGATTAAAGGTTAGTGATGATAAGGTTTTAAAGGCTAAATATGCAACTCAAGAAGCCGAAGAGCTGACGAAGCTACAAAAAGAGCTTGGTGATTATATCCCAGGGATGGCGACAAATAAAACAACCGCTTTAACAAAAATGGGGGAATTGGTTAAAAAGGCAGTCGCAACAGAAGTTGATAAGATTGATTCACTTGCAGAGCAGTCTTTTAGATCAGGGGATAATTACTTTTTAAATAAAGCGAAAGCAGGTGCATTAAACCAAGGTGATTTTGCAGATACGACCTTTTTCGTTAAGCAAATGGAAGGTGAGATTGATAGTTTATTATCAGACAAGGCAGTTTCAGAGAACCCCGCGGCAAGAAAAAGCTTACAAAATATGCTTGGTAGTTTCAAAAAGATATTGAACGGTACTATAGAAAACGCACCAAGAGAAACTAAAGCTAAACTTGGTATGTTGAAGTTTATTGGCTCACCAACAAAGCGAGACCCTCTTGGAATGTTAATTCAAGAACCAAGTATTAAAAAAGCGGTTGAGTTTGAATTTGATCCAAAACTTGTTACAGGTAGAGACTTGAGAAAGTTAAGAAACCATTTTACAGATACAATTAATAATCTTGACACTTACACTGATATTCCTAGGGCGCAAGTCAAGAAGTTGCTCACTCGAGCAAAGGCACAAATAGATGATGCTTTAAGCCCTGGTCTTGACTTGCAGCAAACTCTTGGTGGTGTTCTATCAGGTGTAAAAAATGAAACTTTAGAAGAGGGAATCCAATATTCTAAAGGTTTAATTAAAGCTCCTAAAACTAAAGGGTTTATGACATATAAGAAAGGGTATAAAACTTTATCTGACGGCTTTAAAAAGGTAAACAACAATATGAGAAATAAAACTTTAACAACGAAAGACAGCGCAGGCTTTAGGGTTAAAGTTGAACCTTCTGATGTTCAAAGTAATGTTCTTAGTATGAATTTAGAGGATGCAAGAAGAATTAAAAATCTTGCTATGGAAAACTTATCAACTCCAGAAAAAGCAGTTTTTAATAAAACGGTAAGAGCGCAGTATTTACAGAAAGGGGCAAGACCAGAAGCTTTCCCTGATATAAAGCCTACAGAAGCAAGTAAAGCCGCTTCTAAGGCAATAACCCCAGATGATTTAAAAGCACAGCAAATGGCAGGGCAGAAAATAAGTAGAAGTGAAATTACTCACACTATTGGTAAAACTATAGACCCTGGAGATGAAACTATCCCAAGACTTGCAGCAGGTTCAGCAGAGCAATTAGGGGCGAAGTCAAAAGCTTTGACAGGTTTAACAGAAGGTACACAAGAACAGGTTGTAGATGAAACTCTTGGTAAATTATCTAAACTTCAAGAACTTAGAGGGTTAAAGTCTAGCTTCCAAGATATGACAGCAAGTTTACCGATAGCGAGACAAGCGGCTGGAACATTTGGTGGCGCACCTGCTGCTTATGGAGCAGGAACAGCAGGACAATTCCTGCAAACAAATTTAGGTCGAGGAGCTGCTATAGCTTCCCCTGTAATCTCAGTTCTTGAGTCTATCCCTGGTGGAACTTTAACACAGCTAGGTTTAGATAGTTTACTTGGTGGAGATGTTGGTTCACCATCAGAAGAGCAAAGAAAGCTTTACCGCTTAAAGGCTGAAAAAGCGAGGTTACTTGATTAATGCCACAAATTGATGTACCAAAACATGGAATGTTTAGAACTTCAAGAAATATCTTTGGGTTTGCTCCTTCTGATGTTTCCGAAGCTGAGAACATGGTTTGGGCTGATGATTATTTAGTAGGAAGAGAAGGCTCAAGCTTATTTAAAAATTCAACTCAATGGAGTGGACAGAAGGTTATATCTGGTAAAGATTTTGCGGTAACTGGTGAAGCTTTTTATCGGATTGTTGTTGCTTTAGATGATGGAAGATTATTTTATGTTCGCTCTGATAATGTAAGCTTTGGAACAGCAAGTGTAACTTGGACTGAAATAACGGATACAAGTGGTTCTAGTCCTGCTTTATCTGCGGCAACAACAAGTAGGTCTTTACATGGATTTAACAATAAATTATTTGTTGCAGATGGAACGAATAACCTTTATTACATTAACTTTAGTACAGATAGATTAGTTAGTGTAACTTTACCTGGTTCTTTAACTGGTAATGTTGTTGGTTTAAATGATAAATCAAGTAGTATGTGGGTTTTATCTGATGAAGGAAGAACTTATAAATCTGCGATTAATGATGGAACTGATTTAACTGGGATTGGTACTGGAAGTTTAAATTATGGAAGAACAGAGGGGTTAGTAGCTACAAATATGATCTCTTTTGCGGACGAGCTACTGATAACCACTGAAAATAAACCTTTAAGCCGCTATCAAACTTATAGATTACTTGGTATTCAGTTTTATGATCCATTAGCGGCAGGGTCAGATAGAGATCAATTTGAAGTTAAGAAAGTTCGTAGTTTTAGTGGAATGATTGGTGCGACAACAGAAGAGATTGCAGCAGATACAATAGGGCTAACCCCAAGAGGATTTGCAAGTGCAAGGCAAGCGATTAGTTCAGTTGAATTAAAAGATACAGATTACATTTCTTATCCAATTAAAGAGTTAGTTGAGCAGATTGACTTTAGTCGTCCTGATTTAATGAGTGCAACTGTAGATTATATTGCTGGTAGATATTACTGTGCTGTCCCTTTAGCTCCTGCTGGTGATGGTGCTGACATTATCTTAGTCTATGATTTCTTGCGTTCAAGACCCGTTGAGGGGCTTCATAGATGGACTGTTTGGAGTTTTAAGTATGAAAGTATCGAAACTTTATTTAGTGTTGCTGGTAGACCATTTATGTCTACTGTAGATGGAAATGTTTACAAGTTAGATGATGTTGAGGCTAACTTTGCAGATGATAGCTTAGCGATTAATAAGCTTTTACAGATTCCTTTAGTTGGTGGAACTCAGAAAGGTATTGAAAAGAGTTTTGATGAGATGAATTTAGGGATTACTGATATTGCTAATTTTAGGACAACTCCACTTGATAAGAAGCCTTTTGAAATAACATTTTTACCTTATACAGCAGGGAAAGGAACACAGACTGCCTTTGCAGATGATGATAAGTTACCTGCGATAAAAATAGAGCAACCTGATGTCGGTATTTTATATGATGAAGCCGCTTATTATGACATTGATTTTTATGATGGTGGTGGCTCTGATTCTAGAGTTGTTTCTGAAACCTTTGCAGGTGATCGAGCGGTTGCAACTGGGTGGACTTTAAACACTGATGAAGTTGGTATCAATTGGGGCTTAGCAGGTTACAGTGTTAATATAAAGGGCGAAGGGTTACTGGATTCAGTAGGAGCAAACAATATTGGCTAATCTTACATACTCAACTACGTTACCACAGAGAAAGGCTTTAATTAAAAGCCAACAGTTAAGAACTCTTTTTACAGACCTTTCTACTTTTGCTAATACATTTTTCCCAAATGTTGCAGGGGGCGCACAATATCAAAGTTTACTTGTAAACAGTGGTTTAAATGGTTTTGATTTATCGCATGTTTTAAGAGCAGATGGAGCGGTTAATTTTTCAGATGTTTCTAGTTTAGCGCAAGGTGATGTTTTATATTTTAATGGAACGAATATAACTAGATTAGGTGCAGGAAGTGCAGGACAGGTTTTACAGACAAATGGTGCAGGTGCTAACCCTTCTTGGATATCTGTATCAGGTGCAGCCACTACAGTACAAAGATCAACAAGTACAAGTGCTTTAAGCTTTGTTCCAGCGAATACAGTAAATGTTATAGATTCAAGTGCAGGAAGTATCACTCATTACTTACCTGACAGCCCTACCTCTACTCAGAAGTTAATTAAGTTCTTAGTTGATGGTGTTAATTCATGGGAAGCTAATAACTGGACTTTAAATGGAAATGGAAATAATATTATCGTAGTTAATGCAGATGGAAGTGTTGAAGCTGCTGCTGCGACTGTAACGATATCAAATAATATTTCTTTTGGTGTATGGTTTAATGGTACACAGTATGTAATGGAGAGAGGTATATAATGGT
>CALBDR010000043.1 GCA_937927525.1 uncultured Candidatus Melainabacteria bacterium | reverse complement strand
ATAACAAATATGGGAACAACAACAAGATCCTTATCTCATAGCCTTGGAATGGTCACTGAGTTATCAACATATAATCAGAATGTGTATATCTTTGTATCAAAGACTCATGATAATAATGATGAGAATGTTGCAGAAATAGCTAATACAGAAAATTATTATACATCTATTCACAATCCTATTAGAGAAATGGTTTTTGGTAAGAAGATTCTTCCAACTGATGTTTCTCCTGTTATTGCTAGATACAACTGGTCTGCTAATAACATTTACCAAGCTTATTCAAACAAGTCCAATACTCTGTTTACTATTAGCGATTCTGATATAGAAAAGTCTTTCTACGTCTACACATCTTCAGGAAATGTTTATAAGTGTATTGACAATAACGAGTCGTCTTTTTCTATTATAGAACCATCACATGTTGATCTCTCTCCAAGAAAAGAATCTGACGGGTACGTTTGGAAATACATGTATTCTGTTCCCACAGATTCAAAATTTATTACATCTGAATATATCCCTGTTGTATCTAATACTGAAGTAGGAGCAGCATCCACTCAAGGAATAGATAGAATCTATTTAAAATCTGGTGGTAATAACTATATTGAATCAGTAAACGGAACAGTTGTATCTGTAGTTTCAGACTCTCAATTTATTATTGAGCCTAAGCTATTATCTTTTTCTAACGGATTAGTGTTTACTCCAGAAAACAACTTCTTTAATAACACATCTATTTTATTGTTCGAACCAGGTGCTAAAGCTAATGGTAGCTTGTTTACCATTAATACATATTCGTCAGCTACTCAGTCAATTAGAATTGATGGCCCTCATACCTTTACAGGTTCTACTAAGTATGAAATTTCTCCTAGGGTTAGAATACTAGGTGATGGTTCTAACGCAACAGCTATTGCAACTGTAGATCCATCCAATAAAACTATTACTAAAATTGATATAAAGAATGCTGGAGATTCATATTCTTTTGCAAACGTAATTATTAGCGCTAATACAGGCGAAGGTTGTATAGCAGAAGCTGTTATTCCTCCTAGAAAAGGTCACGGCCATGATCCTCATGAAGAATTAAATTCGGATAAGATCATGTATTCAATTACTGTTGAAGGTAATGAATCAGATTCTATTACTGCTAATCTTCAAAACGGATTTAGAACGGTAGGAATTCTTTCTAATCCTTCTCCTGCCAACGTTGCATTTACAGGAACTGTTTCTACGTTATCTGGCCAGAACATTATTACTGGATCAGGAACACAATTTCCTACTGTGTTTAATAGTCCTAATCTGAGCGACGTAACAGGTCTTACAGTAGATACTATCAACACAGCTCCTCTTTCAAATACTCTTATTTCTAATACTTCTAAAGCATCCACTATGGTTAGCTTGTTTAACGAGTTTAATAAACAAATTACTAACCAACAAGTTATGACAGATAGTATTATTGTTGAGGGAAGAGACTTTGATGAAAATTATGAGGTGTTAAACGTTTCTTCAAATACATTAATGTATTCTAGAATACCGTTTGCTGCAACTCATGTTAATGTCCCTTTCCGAAAGGCCTATAAAGGTAATACATTTAACAATGTAATTAGACTTACTGTTGATCAATCAGATCTCTTTAGTAATGGTGAGGTAATTGCTTCTATCGATAAAGACTATTTTGGAACCCTGGTTAACCAATCTGCTAATACACTTGTTATAGTAGGAACTAAATTTCCATCTAATATTACAGTGAGAGGCGACGTTTCTGAGAACACAGCTAACGTAGTAGTTTCAGAAGTATCTAATTCTTATGTTGACGGATTATATGGTCACTTGTTGTATATAAATAACATATTGAAGGTGTCTAAAACTGACTCCAGCAATGTAGAATTCAAAATTGTACTTAAGGTTTAAGATGGCAGATATTAATACAAATCTCAACAATGCTCCATATTTTGACGACTACTTACAGAATAAGAAGTTTTACAGAATACTTTTTAAGCCTAGTACAGCTGTACAAGCAAGAGAGCTTTCTCAGTTGCAGACTATCCTGCAACGTCAGATTAGTAGATTTGGTTCTCATGTATTTAAAGAGGGCTCGATTGTTGATGGTGTTAATCCCACTGTACTGAGTCAAGCACATGTGGTAAGAGTAAGAAATGCTTTTGTTAATAACAACGTAGTAGATTTGGAAGAAATCTATAATAGTTCAAATAATATTATTCTTACTTCTCAGTCCAGTAACGTAGAAGCAAAGATTCATTTTTTTAAAGAAGGTTCACAAGCCAAGGCTCCTGAAACTAAAAGATTTTATGTAACTTATACGAACGTAGATGACACTAATACTAAGACACCAGTAGGCAGTTTGTCGGTAGTACAAAATTCCAATACTATTACAGGAACAGGAACTTCATTTACCAATTATGAGGTTGGCGACTACTTAACACTGTTCGAAACTCCGTTCAAGAGAAAAGCAACATTCACCGCCAAGATCGATAATATTGCAAACAACATATCTCTTACTCTTAATAGGAAACTTTCTTTCAGTAACACTAACATTACCTCTAACAACTTTACTATTCATAGAAACCTAACTAAGTTCGGTGTACTAGGCACTAATGGTTCTCCAGAAATATTAAATGTTGTAGAAAGAACAGTTAGGAATCAACAGTCTAATACAGTTAACACGGCTGCTACATCTAATACGTTTATTCTAGATTTTACTGTTGCTAATACAGAAACATTATCTGTATCTGTCAATGGATTAGAAAGAAAGTTGGGTGTCGATTACACATCTAATACTAGCGCTGTAGTGTCTAATTACAATTTGACTAACAACGACTTTCTCACCATTGTTGAAAAATTAAATACTGTAAAGTACAGTGGATTACAAACATTTAAATCTGATAATATTGTTACGTCAGAAAGAGCTGTAGTTGCTAGCAACATGGACGGTGTTGTATACCACAAAGGACATTTTTTAAACATCGATGCTGGTTGGGTAGTTGTTTCTGATAACTTGGAAGGAGCTAATAATTCTGTTGTCGCTATAGATAGTAATGAGACTATAGTTTCATTTAAGTCTGATAATTCTCTTTTAGATAACTCTGCTGGATTTAATAATGAGGTTGCTCCTGGAGCTGATAGATTAAAAATTAACCCATCTCTAGTATCTTCTAATACACAGACATTAGCAGAAAATAATGCTGTAGCAGTATTAATTAATTTTAACGATACTGGAGAGGTTTTATCTGAGAATAGAGATCCGCAATATAATATTCTAGGCCAACAGTTAGCTAAAAGAAAAACCGAGACCTCTGGAAGTTTTACAATTAAAAGATTTGTAACTGATACAGAAGCTGTAGCAGCTAACAACGAACTTATTAAAGTTGTAACAGAATCTGGTGAGGGTTACGTTAATGGATATAAAGTAGAAACTTTATCACCTCTCTCTCAAGTTATTAAAAGAGGAATCAACACTCTTCAACGTGAAGATTTTGAGATGAATCTTAATTATGGTAATTATATAAGAGTAAATGAATTTAACGGTTCATTTGCACCATACGATAGAGTTACTTTTGTTCATAATGGCGCTAATCAAGGTTATGCTCCTGCATCTAATTCTACATTCTTAACTAGCTTATCTTCATTTACTCCAGCTTCCTCTAACAACGTAGGTACAGCTTATGTTAAGTCTGTAGAGCTAGAGTCTGGTACACCTGGAGCTTATGATGCAGTTTATAGAATTCATTTGTTTGGCTTAAAACAATCTGCAAACGATTCTATTCAAAACGCAAGAACCATAGTTACTAACGATACTGTAAAGGGCGGAGCAGATATTATTCTTAACTCTGCAAACAATGCAGTTATTCAATCTTCTGAAACTCTACCATTAGGATCTTTTGGTGAAAAGGCTGTAAGATCTTATACAGATTCTATTGGTAATTATGATAATTTATTTACTGTTAGAAAGTTCTCATCCGTAACTGACACATTCAACGTCAACGGAACTTTAGTAATCGATGTTGATGATGAAATTGATTTATCAGGTAACAACAACATTGGTGCTTATAATACTTTAGAGGTAAACAATCTCATTCTTACTAACGTAGGGAGCGAGATTTCTTGTAGTGCTACAGGGACTACAACTGCTTCTGGTAATGTAGTTACTCACGCTGCAGGCTTGTCTGGAAAAATTCATATTGGCGACATGGTTCAAATCGACAGTAGCAATAAGACTATTGTTACTAAGATTCTTTCTACTACTACATTCCAGACCAAAGATGTGTTGTCTGATACTACAGGAACGTTGAAGAAGGTGATACCAGTAGGTAAAAATATTCCTGTAGATCCTGATATGATTACAACTGATCAGGTAAATAATACTATTAATGTGACAGTTCCTATTTTGGACGGAGGCAATTTTAACTCCACAACTTCTATCAGAGCAACTTACGAATTTAATTCTTCAGACTATAAGCCTTTCTCCAAGAATATTCGTAAAAATTTATATAGAAGAATCAATACCAACACCAATGCAGCTAATACGGTTGGTCCGTGGGACTTAGGTGTTGTAGATATTCACAAAATTACTGGGATATTTTCATTAGGTAACAATACTGATGGAAGTGCTAACGATTCATTTAACGACAGCGATTTGGAGTCTGCTAGGAACTACGTAGATGGTAGCTACTTTGAATATGACTCTGGTCAAAGAGATCATTTTTATGATTACGGTAGTTTAAAAATTACTAATAAGGGTAGATCTAGAAATCTAGTTTTGGCAAACACTACTATTGTAGTAAGAATGGATGCGTTTACTGTTGATAACAATGACGGCGAGGGATACTTCACAGTTGACTCATATCCTACTACTACTAGCCCAACAGCTAATAACACGACTATTAAGTTTGAAGAAATTCCGTCCTATATTTCTTCAAGCAATGAAAAGATTTCGTTGAGAGATTATTTGGATCATAGACCTAGATTTAATAATGTGGACGGAGTCAATTTGTTAACAGGTGTTGCTAATACATCTACTGTTAACCCAGTGAACACTAGAGATTATAATGCTGCTAAGGGAACTGGGGATTCTAAAAACTCAGGTCTAGTATTTAAAAACGATTCAGAATTTGTTTCAGATTATAAGATCAATACATCTAAAAGAGCAGATGTATACATTGGAGAGCAATCCACTTATACAGTATCTGTAGCAAACAACGGTAATTCAGTACCACCTGAAGTAGACAAATCTATGAGAGTAGCTATTTTGGAGATTCCTCCTTTCCCTTCTCTTACTAGAGAAGAGAGTGCTGCTGCTAGAAATGTTTATAGTTCTGGAAGACTTAAGGATATCAAAACAGAATTTGACGTTTCGGACGTTACTGTTAAGGTAGATATTAAAAATATCAGAAGATATACTATGAGAGACATTGGTGTTCTTGATGAAAGAATTACAAATCTAGAATACTATACGTCCTTGAATGCTTTAGAAAATAGCACATTTAATAAACAATTTAAAAATGAAAATGGTATTGAGAGATTTAAAAACGGAATCTTTGTAGAACCATTTATCTCACATCAATTTGGTGCAGTAAACGATAATGAGTATCGTGTATCTATCGATAAAGATAATGGATATTTTAGACCCAATTTCTCTGAGGTATTAATTCAAGGTTTTGATAATGACATAGTATCTGGGCCTATTGATCAATTTGGTCAGAGAATTATGTTTAATCATACTGAAGAGGATTTGGTTAAACAAGACAAAGCTACTAAAGTAAGACCTGCAGCTCCATTAGAAATGAGATATAGCGGTACGCTTGACTTGTTCCCTGAGTATGATGTAGGTGTTGATAGTGAAAACGTAGGTAGAGTAATTATTAACCCTAATGAAGTACCGCCAGTACAAGAAGGAACAGTTA
>CALBDR010000042.1 GCA_937927525.1 uncultured Candidatus Melainabacteria bacterium | reverse complement strand
CATCACTTGGAAACCAACCTTCAAAAGATTTCTTCATTTCTAGCTCTGTCTCAGCTTCTATTTCTTGGACTAGCTTTGCTAGATCTCTAAACTTTAGCTTTAGTTCTGGTCCCAGTCTTTTAGTTTTAAATCTAAGTTTCCCCTTAGCATCGATATACTTTAAACTTAATTCAAATGGTAAAAGCTCTCCAAAACTAGAGTTTTCTTTTTTGCGCTTCTTAGATTCATTTAAAACCCAGTGAGGAAGAGACATATTACTATTTTAGCAAGTTAAACATATATAATAGGTAGAGATGTACAGTTCTAGAGACTATATAGGGAAATTGTGCTCAACTACTCACACTAATAGATAAATATCTGTGTGTGAAAAGCATTGGTTTTGAAGCTGATAAGCAAATAAGCTAAAAGCCTTACTGGATATAGGTTTTAAAGCTTGGCTCTATATATTTGAAACCTTAAGGAGTTTAGATAAGATGTAAATCTTAAGTCTATAAATCTAAAAAGCGCGTTAATAAAGGATTTCTATTCCAGATAACTCTAGATTATCTTGAAGGGAAAGGGTGCTTGGGGATTTTCATGGTAGGTACAGGTGCTGATAACTACTCACACTTACAGGGGTAGTTGGGGTAATGCTTAGAGTTGTATTGGTATATTAAGGTTCTTATTAGATCTCGTGTGTGTTATGGACATTTTCAAGGTGGGGGAGTCTTGGGGGTTGGCTTTACGGGTGCAGGTGCTGGGTGGGGTTTACACACTTGAGCATTTTTTGCAAAGATATTAAAGAAAAATTTTCAAATGGCACATTGAAGTTATGTTTCTTAATAAATCTTTTTTCTATTTATGATTCTTTGCCTGCTAAATAATTATGGATAGCAGAAGTAGCCGTATCTCTTGGAATACAAACTATGTTTTGAAGATTGATCACATTTTCTGAAATCGAAGAGCCTTTCTTATAATTATCTCTTATTACTGCTTGAAGGCTTTGGTATTTGATCTGATATTTAGATAGCAAGCTTCTATTTAAGAACCATCCATATTTATCTTTATAAAAGTTCACTAAAGACAAATAAAAAGATTTCGAATAATAGAAACCGTAATCCTGATTGAATAAATTCTTAAAATAACTTATTTCATAGATTTTTTCTCCCAAAGCTTCATCTATGCATTTTAATATCGAGTCGGTGTTAATTCCTTTAAAGGCTTTTTCAGGGCTCAAATACAAATTCTCATCGATCTTAACTATCTTTCTTTCAGAGATTAACTCGTAAACCAACAAAGAAGCATGATTGGGGCTTTGACTTCTAAGTTGCTTGGTAAGGTCTTCCTTTGTGCACCCTATATCTTGCCGAATAATATAGTTTAATAATAGATCTTTTTGAGACTTACTAACACTAAAGTCACCTAAAAAAATCATATCAACACCTGATTTACCATTAAATTTCAATTTATATTTTTCACAATTCATTTTAATAAAATAGCGTAAATCAAAATAATTAAAATTATTGTAATTCTTATTATGTACAAAATCCATTAGGAGCATGCATTTATCTTCTTTTAGTGATACATGATTGTATAATTCTGAAAATACAAGATCTGCATTAATGTCAAATTCTAAAAATACAGTATGTCTGTATGTACCATGAGCTGACAGGTAAATCAAATTAGAATCATAAAAAGCATTATCCTTAAAATTTTTTCTTAATTTAGCCTTAGAAGTATTATTAGAATTAATAATGTTTGTTATATCTTTCCAAGGTAAACCTGATTTATGTTCAAGTAATAGATTTGCAATAGCATGGTGCTTACCTAAGTCTTTTGGTAATAGTTGAGAATTTCTTTCTTGTAGACTTCCTTCTTTGATTAGATTGTTAGTTATATTTGATGCATGTTCTAAATTTAAATCAAACTCTAACATAAGTTCCTCAATGAACTTCTCTTTAGATAAAGCATAGTACTTTTCTGTAAAAAGTAATTTAACAAATATATTATAGTCAGCCATATTATTTACACATAAATTGCTTTTATGTAAATCTAAAAATTTTTCCACAAAAAGATAGAACCCTGTTTCGTCAAAGTAACCTCGTAAAGTATTAAATTTACTCATTAAATTTATAGATTTATCTTTAATGTAATTCCTTATTCTAGAAATATTAGGAGAGATAGCTTGCTTGAATTTATACGCAAATTTTCTAACAATATAGTCAACTACTCGCCGTGTAATTAAATGCTTTGACGCTATTTCCACTACTTTTAATCGAGGGGAGAGAAAACCAAAATAACTTAAAATTACATCCCTGTGAGACTCATTAGTCTCTTCTAATAAAAGACCTTCGAAGCTTTCTATTAAAAACATTTCTAGCTTCTCAAAATTTAATTCTCCTTCATTAGTAAAAAAGTTATGATTCTCATGTGCAGTTAATATCTCTCCTATATTAGAAACTAAGCCATAAATATTTTCTTTATCGATGTAAGACAATTCTCTGACAAATTTTGGATAATGGAATAAATCCGAGACATAAACAATACAAGCCTTTTCTAATGAAGCTTTAGTATTTTTAGGAATTTTAAGCTCTGATAATTCAATTCGATGGAATTGAGGATCTATTGAATCTCTGAACAAAATATACTTTTCTATTAATGACGGTATTTCGGTTTTCAATTTTAGAAACTTTTCAATTTGATAAGAGGGAATTGAGCTATTAAGCTCAAAATCATATAACTCGACTAGGTTATTTATATTATTTTTCTTTAGTAATATATAATCTGACTGACTCATATCTAAGCTAAATAAATCTATACTCTTATGTTCTTCTTTTAAAATAAGTTTCTGCTCAGGTCTCTCTTCTAATGAGATCTCCTCTGAATGATAATCGAATAAGGTAATATCTTGATTTGGTCCTAGAGATCTTCTAATGAATGACTTTAATTCTAAAAAATTTTCAAGAGCAACTTTCCCAGCACCTGGACAACTTAAAAATATAGACTCTGTAGCTGTGATTAAATCTTGGACGTTCTTATAAGGTATGTCATTCTTTCTTTTTTTTGCGATAGCATTTGATCTATGTACTATCTTTAGAGCTCTCTTAAACTTTACTGGAACAAAAGTCACCAATTCTTCAATGGATGTTAAGTGGTTTATTTCATTCATAAATTTTTACTAGAATAATCCTTAACAAGACTAACAAATTTGAACTCAGACTTAAATATAGTTTTAATTTCTTCTCGTTCTTCTTTAGAAAGCTTCTTTATATCATCAAAAGTAGTTAATCTTTTTTGATATTTTTCTAATAGTTCTTTTTGTTTGAGTACAAAATCTTCTTTAACATTGATATGATCTTCTGATTTTTTCATCTCATTAGTGTTTATTTTAAAACATAATGATCTTAAATCATCCCCAATGATAGTTTTCACTTCGACTTCATTTGCAGCTAACAGTCCTTTGTATTTTAATGAATTACTAATAGCTTTATAACTTGGAAGAATATGATATTTGCCATAAAAGTCATTGATGAATAATACATATTTGTCTCTAAAATAACTTCTATTGAAATCAGTACCAAAAGCCTGACAAAGAAAATCAAAATATGAATCAAAAAGAGTATTAATTTGATCAATAGAAGTACCTATCAATGCCTCTTCTAGATCTTCTAAGATAGGTACAGCCTTATTGTTATTTCTGAAATTAATAATGATTTGTTTTTTTGTTTTTAAGCGATATTCGAAATCTTCAATTAGGGCTATGACTTGAGCAGCTGATTGATTATAATTAACTTCAATTGAGGAATCATGCACAATTTTATTTTCTTTTTGAACAGTATCTAACACCTCATCATCATCTGAAAGAAAGTCAACATTTATTTTTTGCTTTTGAACACTCTTCTGTAAAGCCCTAATGTCTTTTAAACGCTCAAAAGAACCAACGAAGTCGTAAACATTAACATGATCTTTATTGGAAGTTTTTCTTAATCCACGACCTAATTGTTGTAACCATATTGTTCTTGAGCCAGTATATCTCAAAAAAACGAGTATATTAGTCTCAGGTATATCAATACCTTCATTAAATAGATCACATACAAGAATAAACTTGTAATCACCCTCCCTAAAGTCTCTTATATTTTGTCTTCTTTGCTCTGACTTCATTTTTGAATGAACAAATGTAGCTTGTGACGGTTGAAAAAAACTAATTAGATGCTTTATGTGTTTAATATTCCTACAAAAGACGATAGCTTTTGGATTCAATATCTTTTTTTCAATAATTTGCTCTTCCAGTATCTTGATAAGTTCTTCATCTTTTTTATGAAGAAAAAGTTGTTTATCCACATCATTTAAAGTCAAACCCTGCTTTAACTGATCAATTTTGGATTGCTCCAAGTCATCAAGCATAACCATGTACTTAGGAAAAGCTAACTTATTATGTTTCAACGCCCAAACTAAATCTAATTTACCAATATGACCTTCATGCCCTCCAAAAAAATCAAGCACATCTTGATTATCCATTCTTTCAGGTGTAGCCGTTAATCCTAGTAGATATCTTGGATTAAAAAACTGAACGACATTAGCATATGTTTTTGCTGGGGTGTGATGAGCTTCATCAACAACAACAATATCAAACATGGTTGAGGATAATTTGTGCAATTTAGAATAGAGTGTATCAAACGTTGCAAAAACGAAATCAGTCTCCTCGGGATCTACTCCATTAAAACACGCAGAGAAACTGTATGTTCCAACACCAAATACATTTTTAAAGGATGTTACAGATTGTAAAAGTATTTCTACTTGATGAGCTAAGAATAAAACTCTTATCTTATCATTTGAATTTTGAAATAATGATTTTACTAAACAGGCTATTGTATATGTCTTACCTAGACCCGTTGCCATTTCAATTAAGACTTTTCTTTTCCCTCTGTTAAACAATGTTAAACACTCTTCAATAACTGCTTGCTGGTATTTTCTAGGTTTAATACCTCTACCAATTTCAGAGTGTTCTTCTATGAAAAGATTGTGCAACTCATCACGGTCAATTAACTCAACTCCGAGCCTCAATGCTCTAACTTTAACTTCAGATGTGAAGTATGAATTTGTAACCAAAATCATATTGTTTGCATTAGACAATTTAGCACCCGTAACTAATTGGTTTAGAGCACTTACATCAACTAAATTATTAATATTTCTTTGTTTAACTTCAATTGCAAATTTTCTTTTATTTTTGTATGCGAAAATGTCAACACCACCATCACCGTGAGTAAAATCTTCGCCTAATTTAGTAACTCTTGCATCAGTCCAACCAGCTTTACAAAATAAATCTTTTACAAAGATTTCAAAATCACTCGGTGATAAATTATCTATATCTTTAAATTCATTCATGAGTTAATTATGTGCATATTTTCCACAATCAGATTATTAACCTCTATCAATACTTACATAGTTTATTAAATTCTACCTGAAGGTCAGAAATATAATAAGAATTTACAAATGTAAGTAAGAAATTATATCTTAGATTTAAAGTTTTAATTCCCCCCCTGTAAGTCGTAAGTCGTAAAATCTGAACAACTTACAACTGACAAAGTCCCCC
This sequence comes from uncultured Candidatus Melainabacteria bacterium, assembly GCA_937927525.1. Lineage (GTDB taxonomy): Bacteria > Cyanobacteriota > Vampirovibrionia > LMEP-6097 > LMEP-6097 > DT-14. The sequence goes on along the minus strand of CALBDR010000042.1, from coordinate 1,798 downwards.
TATCTTTGCATTAATCTAATGATAGTAGTAAGCTCATTATTATTAGATTTGTTTTTAACAGTTCTTGAATCTGTAACGCCTAGATCTTTTAGCTTCTCTAGAGCTACATAAAACTGCTTACGATTTCGATCATAGCCTCTAAGACTATTTGCTAAGGCATTTTCTTTCATCTCCAAATTCTCTTCAGAACGGAGCTTGGAAACAATCTTGATCGCCATATCAAAGACATCAGATAACTTGTGGTGATTTAAAAAATCATGCATACTATCTTCTACAAACTGGGTCATAGTTTGAGCTTGGGCTAATGTTTCCATTGAAACAGAGTTCTGGCTTCTAAAGTCATTCTCTAGACAATGTAAAATCCCTGCAAATTTAAATAAACTTTCATTCCAATATCGATCTAAACAACTTACTATAATATCGTTGCTTCTGAATCTGTTTTTCTTTGATTGAAGGTCTTGAAAAATAACCCCTTCGTAGTAATTAAGTGCTTCTTTATCTAAACTTAAACTCACGACCTGAGAACTGCAAAGCCCAAAGTTCCACATGTCCTTAAGCTTGAATTTAATTGGATCTAGATTAAGAAGCTTTCTATTTTTTCTAGGAAAAGCTATTTGAGGCTTATGATTTTTACAATCTACTAAATTACACCTAGCAAATAACCCAGAGCCCATATCTTCATCGTTGAGGATTTTTGACAAACTCTTACTAGTTACTGGTCCGAGTATGGAAACTAAGGCTTTATTCGGTAAGTTTAAATTTTTATTATTTCTAAAACTGACCAGATTATTAGGGATATTACCACCGTATAAGCTTATGAAAAGCTCTTTTAGGGCTGGAACTTCTTTGGCTTTTTTGAACATAACAGAGATTTCTTCTTCAGTAGCCATTAGACCATAGCTTGTACCTTCAGCTAACATTTCTAAAACTCTTTCTAAACTAGTTACCATAGGGAAACTAATCATTTGACTAACTGGAGCTTTAGGCTCTTCTATCTCTTCGCCTTTCTCTTCAGCTTTGTGATATTTCTTCATCTCTTTCTGATAATGCTTTAGATCATCAGCATACTTTTCTTTGAGAGGTTCTTCAAGCTCTCGAATCATAGCAAGCGAGGGTTTAGCAGCAGTACTTTTTCCACAGCCACTAGGTCCAGTAAGAATCATCCAAGTATTCAAAAATAGATCTGAACCCGGACCTTCAATAATCACTCTATCTCGAAGAAAGGCTCCAGCAATTGCAAGTACTGGATAAATAATAGCCGAGTCAGCAACTTGAGTAAAAACATCATCTCTCTCTAAAATAGCTTTTAGGCTAGGTGCAAGCTCTTCTCTATTTAGACTTAGTTTATTAGTAGTAATAAGTGACGCCACTTTTTCATCTATTTCACTAGCAGTAAAAAGCTTTCCTGCAAGTGGATCTATCGCTTTCTCCTCTTGCTCACTGAGATAACCAAGAGCTTCTTCTTTACTAAGTTTGTTGATTTGATCATCGATCCCGATTTTATTAGATTTTGACATAAATATTAACTCCTTCTAAATTGTCATTTCTAAAGGCTTTGCGCCTATCCTATGTAAAAATATTGAAAATTCATCTAGCGCTGTTCTAACTTTTGGATTAGTCTTGATGTCACTATCGAATAATAAAAAAACCTTTCTTTTGTTTAAATTAAAACGAAGTATATCTTCCTGAAAACTTTCTGAACGCCAACCCCAGACCCCAGGTATTATAGTGGACTAGCAAAATAGAACCATTTCGTAGTAAAAAATAAAGGGTAAGGTCAAAAGGAGAAAGACCATGC
>CALBDR010000041.1 GCA_937927525.1 uncultured Candidatus Melainabacteria bacterium | reverse complement strand
ATACATAAGTTAACTTAAGTTGAAATGGGAATCTGATTCCATTTTAAACTAAAACTGTGGAGTGTGTCAATAAGTTCTCTTAGTCGTCTCCTTCTACAAAGTTGATTTGAATTTTGCAAGGACGATCTTCTGTATTTTTGATAATTTGGAATTTTCTTGAATCGCAGAATTGCGCTTTACGTCTTAACTCATGCGTGATATTTTTAAGTTGTTTTGTTATCTAAATCTACAAATAGATTAAGTGCTTGCAATCCCCCCCCCGTAATTTATCTTTATGTATTGCGAAATATGTGTGAGCTGGGTGATGGGTGTTTATCTTTTACTTTGGCTTAAAGAAAAAAGGAAGTAAAATGAATCAATTAATGAAAAATTTGAGATTGCCGGTTGCTGGGTTAATGGCTAGTACTGGTTTAAATGCTGGTGGGGTTGATGCAGCTAAAGTCGAGGAGGCTTTCGGTCCTAAGAATCAGTTTGGTGTTCAGGCTAGTTTAGTTACTGGTGAAAATTTGGCTGAGAAGGCTGAAGGGGTGCAGGTGGCGCAGTATACTGGAGGAAATAATATGCTTTTGGATATTCAAACAGCTGCTGAAAAATTAAAGGATACAAGTGTAATTAATACCAGGGGAGCTGTTAATGATGCGTTCTCGGGAGCATGTGCTGATGATATAAGGAGAACAATTAAATTTAAAGGTAAGTCAGGCTTGGATATTTCTGCAAGAGTAACATCTGATATATTCAATGGAGCCGCTCTTGAAATTTTTACACATAATGGCTGTGATTTTGAGGGATATATTTCCGTACCTATAATAAATGGGTTTGTGTCAGATAATATTTGTCCCACGGAGACTCAGAACTAACCGTTCCGTCTGGTAGATGATACAAAATTTTGCCATCGTGCATAAAAGCTACAGGAACTCCTGCTTTCTTTACTCTTTCTTCCTCTTCTTGCATTGCAGCGATACCAATTTTATTTATAAAAGCATCTTTCTTATAAATTTCTATATCATTAAATGACTCAACTATTTCTGGTTCTTCAAATTCCATTATTTACCTCGATAATTTCTTGTTTGAAACTTTTATAAAGTTTAGTGTCTAAAATCTCAATTTTTTCTTTTGAGCCTTGGGCAATTCTTTTAAAATCAAAATATTCATTGTTGACAACAATTGAATAGTAATCAGCTAAATCTTTGTAGATAGTCCAGAACTTATATAGTCCTTTTAAATATCTTCTTTTAACGTCTTCATCTGGGACATTATGTCCACCTAATATAACTCTCGATTTAATTCTTTCTATACATAAATGAGGAGCCCCTAGGTAAATAAATGTGAGATTCACTTCAAATGATTTCTCTTTAAGTAAAGTTATGTATTTTTTTAAAAAGTTACCTGAAAGTGTTGACTCTATTACAAAATTTTCTTGTTCTTCAATAATATCTTTCAGTGAATTGATAACTTTTTTACCTGCTTGAATCTTTGCTTTGTCAGGATTTTCAGGAGAGATTGTCTTTGCAAATTCATCTGCATTAAGAAATTTATAATTTGTAACGTTTAGAAACTTTTTAGCAAAAGTTGTTTTTCCTGAACCATTTGCTCCAGCGATTATAATAGCTTCTTTTTTTGAACCCTTATTCACTGGTAATAATATAGCAAATATAATGTAAGTGACTTTTTTAATAATTTGGAATTTTCTTGAATTGGGGAATTGCGCTTTACGTCTTAGTTCGTCCGTATTTTTTCTGGGTTGTTTTGTTATCTAAATCTAAAAAATAGATTAGGTTTTTGCAACCCCCCCCCTGTAATTTATCTTTGTGTATTGCGAAATATGTGTGAGCTGGGTGATAGGTTTTTATCTTTTACTTTAGCTTAAAGAAAAAGGAAGTGAGATGAATCAATTAATGAAAAATTTGAGATTGCCGGTTGCTGGGTTAGTTGCTAGCACTGGTTTGAATGCTGGTGGGGTTGATGCGGCTAAAGTTGAGGAGACTTTCGGGAATAAGTCTCAGTCTGGTGTTCAGACTAACTTAGTTACTGGTGATGAAACTCGTGGGCTTGGTGAGAATTTGGCTGGGAAGACTGAAGGGGTGCAGGTTGCGCAGATTAATATCCAAAGTGAGCAACCTCGAGTTGTTTCTATATATAAGAACCCTTTTAAGGGTACTTATGGAACTTCTACTGCTTCAAATGCAAATCTTGATTTAGTAATTGGTTTTAAAGACAATTGTGATGTTGACAGAGGTCAAGTAAATATGTTAAGTGTAACTTTTGATGAGAATGGCTTCGTGAAATTGAATCCTATGAACAGACAGGGGTTATTTAGGAATATTCATCAAACTCAAATAAGAGATGCTATTAATCAAGGTCTAAGTCAATAACTATAAGCTCTCAACTATAACCTGGGAACGCATTTCAAGACTAGTTCTTTTATGCGTTCCTATTTTTTATGGAGTCAATTAACAGAGTCTCGCAAAACTTGCGCTAGTTCATACAAGCTAATAACTCTAGTGTCTTGATTTAAGGGATAGCTATCTGTCCCAGAGTATACGATGAAACTTTTATCAGCTTGTACATCTTCTAAGGCATTATAGAAACCTTTTGAAAGCTTAGGACTTAGTCCACTTTTGATTTCAATTGCCCAAATCTTTTGATTAGGTAATTCTAAAATAAGGTCTAACTCTGCTCCAGCTGAGGTTCTGTAAAAACTAGCTTTAACTTGATTATTAGTTACAGACATTAAGTTCTCTATGACAAAGCCTTCCCAACTCGCCCCAAAAACAGGATGTCCAGAGATTTCGTTGAAGTCTTTCAAGCCTAGCAATGCATGAGTGATTCCACTGTCACGAATATATACTCGTGCTGCTTTAACGAGTCGTTTTTTTACATTTGTATGGTAACTAGGTAGTTTTCTAACTAAGAGTAAGTCAGTTAGTAAGTCCACATAGTTATTTACGGTTTGTGCAGAGCTTGATAAGCTAGTTGAGAGTTTTGAGGCATTTAATGTCTGCCCTTGACTATGTGCAAGCATGATCCAGAGTCTTTCCAAAGTTTCAGCAGCTATTCTAGGTCCAAACTGAGGAACATCTCTTTCTAAATATGTGCGTATGAAATTTTTTCTATAAATATAACTATCCTCATCATTTGCAGCGAGATAACTATCTGGAAATCCACCTCTAACCCACAGTTCTGTTTGTTTAAAACCTTTTAAGTGAAAGGTTTCTAGTATATTTAATACTTCCATGTCTATGTATTCTATTCTTCCAGCTAGACTTTCACTTGATTGTCTGAGAAGCTCTATTGCAGCTGAGCCTAAAATCAAAAAACGTCCGACTTTTAAACCTTTTCTTCTACCTTTATCGATTAAGCCGCGTAAAGTTTGAAAAATTTCAGGCATACGATGAATTTCGTCTAAAATAACTAATTTATTTTCATTTTCAGATAGAAATAGAATAGGATCATTCAGTTTTGCTCGATCTTCAATTGATTCAAGGTCAAGATAAATTGAGTCTCGAGTTTTAGCAATTTCTAAAGCAAGTGTGGTTTTACCTATTTGTCGTGGACCTATTAAAGCGACGCATGCTTGCCTACCTAAAGCCTTGAGTACTTTTTCTTGGATATTACGCTTGAGCATGCTTGTATTTTACAAAGTTTGTTTGGGATTTGCAAGGGAGAGAGCATTTCAATCCCAGTTTTTTTACGCGTCCCTAATTCTTGGGTATTGACTAAGTATCCTTTATCTTGATTATATTCAGCCATAAAATACTTTATGCCATTGAAATCAGAGTTTTTAATTTCATTTTTAAACTTAATCTCTAGGGGTATTTGCTTAGAAACTTTATCTATAATTAAATCTACTTCAACCTGTGAATTAGTTTTGTAATACTTAAGACTATCTGCTTCATGCCCTGCTTTTAAAAGCTCAGCAGAAAACTTTCTTTTAGAATCTCAACATAGTTTTTAATAGTCTTATCATCTATCCCTAGAGCTGCTGTGAAGCTAGAATACTTCAGCTCTTTAGCGTTGTTTACAGCAAGTAAATCAACTAATTTCCTTATGGCGTCAATATTCTCTACTTGTAAATAGTCTCTGATGTCTTTTCTTATATATAAGTCAAAAATACTTGAGAGGATTTTTTCTTTAGTTTTAGGTTTCTCGTTTAAAACTAATTCAGGGTAGCTACCATAAATTAAAATTTCTTCTAAGACTTGGAAAAGACTCTTGCAAGTGGATTGGAGATTGGAGATGGTGAGTTCACCTTGTCTTAGGTTTTTAAGTGTATCTAATTCTTTATCACGATTTTGGAAAATTAAAACTTCTTCAAAGCTTAATGGGTAAAGATAGCTAATGAATTTTCTCCCAGCTAAACTATCTTGAATAGCATTTTTAATCATTAGAGAGGAAGAGCTTGTGGCATAAATTTTAATATTAGGGTGATGGTCATAAATATTTTTAATGACTAAACTAAGATCTTTATATCTTTGAAATTCATCCAAGAAAACATAGAAAAAATTTTTCTGCTCAAGTTTATATCCGTTGAGTTTTAGTACAGAGATGAATTCTTCATAGTTAGATACTTGTTGATACTGACTATAAATGTCTATATCGAAAAACAAGCCTCCGAGTTTTTTATGTAACTGTGTTTTAAGACATAGCTTTTACCGACCTAGGTCCAAGTAAAATAGATACTTTATGAGAATTTTTTTCTGCTAAAAGTTCCTTATATATAAATCTTTCGACCATCTATTCGAATTATGCCATTGTTTTTCGGGTGTCGCTCCGAGAAATAGTTGTATTTTTCGGAATGCGAGCGTAATTTAGTTATTTACTCCGATAACAAAGTCAAAAAAGTTACTTTGATTAATCACCTGAAATTCTGATTCTGGATAATTTTCAATAAAATCCTTAGGAACTTTATATTTTTTTGATTGCTTAGCTTTATTTGACCATTTAAATTCATAAGCGAATAATCTACCCTCTCTTTCTTCGAGTAGATCAATTTCTTTTTGATCCCAGGTTCGCCAGAAATAGTAGTTACAATGCTGCTTTAAGTAAGAGTTTCTTTTAACTCTTTCCATGAATAGAAAATTTTCCCAAAGCTGCCCTTGGTCATTTCTAAGATTCAAAGGATTGAAATTGGCGATAAGAGCATTCCTAATACCATTGTCATAGAAATAGTACTTACTTTTTTTAGTAACTTCTTTACGTAGATTTTTACTGTAGCCTCTCAGGTTATAGATTACGAAAGCTTTCTCAAAAATATCTAAATATCTAGCGACTGTTTTATAGTCTATACCTATCTGTGTTGCTAGTTCTGTAAGAGAAACTTCATTACCGATTTGAAATGCAAGTAAGCGCAGCAAATCTAAAAGAATTTTAGAGCTTTTTACTTTTTCTAGTTCAAGAATATCTTTTAAAAGATATGATTCGGTGATTTCAGTAATTACTTCAGCTTTGAGTTTTGAGTTAGTGGCAGTTATCGATTCAGGGTAAGACCCATAAATTAGTATATTTTCTAGCTCTTTATTAGAAAGTTCAAATCGACTATACTCTTTTTGTAATTCTAATATCGAAAGTGGAAATAGTCTCAGGGTTTGCTTTCTGCCTGTGAGTGGTTCACCGATTTGTCCAGCTAATTCGAAGGACGCTGAACCCGTAACTATGATTTCTAAATCAGGCAAGTGATCAACTAACATTTTTAGAGCTAAACCAATTTTTGGTATCTTCTGTGCTTCATCTATGAAGAGTAGATCGACTCCTTGAACGAAATCTAATATAGTATTCAAGTTTTCTGATTCGAAAATTTCTCTGACTAGAATGTTGTCTCCAGTTTCAGATTTGTATTTTTTACAAGTTCCTTTTAAATAATTTTGGATTAATGTCGTTTTCCCAACTTGACGAGGTCCATAGATCACTAGAACTTTATTTTTCATCATGTGTTCTTCAAGTTTAGAATAATGTCGATGGATCATAGGGGTATTACTATTTTAAGTATATTATACCCTGGTAATTTTTTAATTTATAGGATTATAACTCCTTGAAATTTAGATATTTCAAGGAGTGTGTTTTTTATTATCAAAATATTAACCTTCCTTGATTTGTATTACTAAGTTGAAATAGTTAGTAATTAAAGAAAGGTTAAATGACAGTACAATCAGCACCACAAGAAAATACAACTTTATTTCAAGTCAAAAGGTCTAAAGATTATGGCTTAGATAAAAAAACTGATGCTGAAGTCAAAACTTTAGCAGCTAAAGCTACACAGCAAGAGCGTGATGAAGTTACCTTATCTGTAGCAAAGTTTATTGAAGCTGCCATTTTAAAAGGTTTTGAGAATTTATCTGAAGCTGACCCTAGCAAACTTTCAAAGGAAGATGCGAAAAAAGAAGCTCAAAGTTTTTATACACAAAATAAAAGTCATATTCAAGCTACTGCTGCTCAGTTTACTGAAAATATTTATGCAGCTAAAGCACTTGCAGAAGAGCAGGGTAAGAGTGATATTACATGGGCTATAGCTAATCAAAGTGAATCTTTTATGCAGGAAGCTCAGAAGCATTTTGAGGAACAGTTAATTGCTTTTGGTAAGACTAAGGGGATAGATTCACCTGATGGGCAACCGTTTGTCCAAGTCGGTTCAAGAGGTTCTGGGTTAATCAAAGATTTAAAAGATTCTTTGAAAGGAAAAGTGAAAGTTACACCTCCGCAGCCTAAGGAGGATTCGACTAAAGTCACTGAAAAGCCTAAAGGTGAGCAAAGCGTAGATCAGTCTTCTGATGATAAACAGGTAGATCCAACAAATACAAACACTGAAGTCCAGGATGGAACTGAAACTAGAGAATTATCAGAAACTGAAAAACAGGAATTTTTAGATGAAGTAAAAGTTATAAACGCTATCCCTAATTTAATGAAAAATATATCAGCAGGTAATTATAGCTACCTATCCTCTGTAGCAGAAGGCTTAGAAAATATAGATCCGAAAGCAAAAGTTAGTAATAAAGATATAGATGAAAAGCTAATAGCAGACGCTCAGAATTTTATTAATGACAATATTGATAAAGGCTCTGAAAAGTTTAACGAGGCTCTAGAAACTAAGCTAAAAAGCCAAGGTGAAAATAAGGATGTTTATAGAAATCTGGTTAATACTATCGTTTTAAATTCTGCAGAATCTGCATATGATAATAAAATTTTTCAAGTTTCTAGAAAGCTGAATCAATCTCAAAGAGATGCACTAATTCAGCCTTTAGTTCCAGATATTCAAGCTGACAAAAATGGCAATGCTAAGCAAAAAACAGTTCAGGGTCAAAGGATTATAGCTCAGGCTTTAGATAAATTTGCTAAGGCGAAAGAGAAGGATTCTAGTAATAAAGGAATTGAAAAAGCTTCAGATGCTTTAGCTTCAGAATTAAAACAAGATTACGCTGATGGCAAAATATCTAAAGGGGATATGATTTATTTTGCAAATACTTTTGTTAACACTGATGAGAACACGAATGCAGAGAATTCAGATGGTCAAAAATCTTTCCTTGATAGGGCTAAAAATGGTTTGAAAGATTTTAAAATCGATGAAGAATCAGCAAAAAGTATTTTAACTTTTACAGTTTTAGGAGCAGGAGCTTTATTTGCTTTCGGTGGAGGTAAAGCTATTAAAGGTATTCTAGGTGCTGCATTTAGTTTGCCACAGACATTTATGGGTTTATACCAAATGTATAGTAATTTCACGACTGATATGTATGTAAATGAACAAAAACGTAAGCAAGCAGAAGAGGAAGCTTCTCAAAAGCAAACAGCAAGTGCTACTGCATAAATCCTTATCAAAAACTTAACCTAATTACTTTGTATATATAGATGTTAGGCGTAGGAACTAGATCCGAAAGAACAGAAACTCCTCAGAAAGTGGAGAAGCCTAGCTTTGCCTCCTTATTAGAAGCTAAAATTAAGCAAGCTCTAGCTGGTGGTGACACTGAGAAAGCTAAAAAAGTAAATGTTAATGATGTTGCTGAGTTTAAAGGGTTTCTCAATAATGTTAATAATTGGATTTTAAATAGTGAAGAAGCTAAAGAGTATAGCTTAGAAGAAAGGAAAACAGCAGTTGCTGGTGCTAGTAATGGTGCTAAAAGCATGTCTCAGATTTATTTTGAAGCTAAGGAAGGCTTGAAAGGGAGATCGCCACATGAATCTTTGATCCATGAAGCAGAGGAAACTATTTTAAAGAATATTGAAACTACTGTTGATAATTTATCTTATACTGATCATCTATCAGTTACAGATAAAGTTACATTTATAGGTTTAAATGAAAATCAGAGTTTAAGTTTAGCAAAGGCTATTGATGCTCAAGCAAAAGCTACAAGTGATACTCAGAGTGGTTTTAGTAAAGCTGAACAGAAAGTTGCTTTATATGAAGTTCTAGAAACAGCAGCTAAAGCTGAAAGTGAAGTCCAGGAAAGTGATCCTGGAAAAAGAAATACTAAAAAGGCAGAAGTCTTTCAAAATACTTTAAATCAAGCTTTTGCAAAGAACTCTCATAAATTTAGTAAGGAGTTTTTAAATAATTCTGCTCAAGAACTCACTAATAATGCTGCCTTAGTAGGTACTACTAAGAAAATGGCTTTAGTTAATAAAAAAAATCCAGATCTTATTAGTTACATAACTGGAGGTTCTGAGAAAGCATTAACCGAGATAGGTGCTAGAGAAAAGGCTTGGGGAGCTGCTTCTAATGGACTTAGTGCAGAAGAACTTCAGGATGTTGTCGATAGAGCAAACACTTTTATCTTATCTGTTAAAGGCTTAGACTTAAATAATAAAGAAACAGCTAAGGAAAATATTGCAATTGTGGATCAAGCACAGGCTGATGCCATGAAGTTTGATGAGTCTGACTCTAAAGCTGAGCAAAAGGCTCAGGCTGTAAATGCATATATTAAATTAAGCTCGGCTAAAGCTGTAGAGGTTAAAGAAGTTAAGTCTGGAGTTGGAGCGGCTATGCCAGATTTAATGAAGACGGCTGTCGGTGCTCTTGCTTGTCTTTCTATTGTTAAAATGGTTTTTGGCAATTTATTAGGTCAAGGTGGAGGAGATCCTACTAAATCACCTTTAGGTGGAGGATTGGGGCTGAATGGTGGTCTTGTTGGTAAGTCTTTAGGTTTGTTAGCTGTCGGTGGTTTACTCGGTGGTTTGAATTTTGATCTTAAATTAAATGATGATGACCAGGCTGATAAAAAAACGAAGCCTCCTGAACCCAAAGCTAAAGCGAGTTAAGTAAAAAGATTTCAACGTAAAGCGACTTTAGTATAAAAATAAAGAACCTCCATTTGATGGAAGTTCTTTCGTAAAAGTATGAAGCTTTTTTATATTTAGCTATTAAGCAGCTTTTTGAATACCTATGTATTTTCTACCTTTAGAAGTATAAAACTCAACAACTCCATGCTCAACAGCAAATAGAGTATCATCTCCACCTCTCATAACATTAAATCCTGGATGGATTTTAGTTCCCCTCTGACGAACTAAAATATTACCTGCTTTAACTACTTGACCAGCATATTTTTTCACACCTAGTCTTTTAGCCTTCGAGTCGCGGCCGTTTTTAGTACTACCTACACCTTTTTTCGATGCCATAAGAATAGTTATTATAT
>CALBDR010000040.1 GCA_937927525.1 uncultured Candidatus Melainabacteria bacterium | reverse complement strand
TGTTAAAGGTTATGATATGCCTGTACTTATTAACGCTATGGGCTCTCATAAACGTATGCAAATGGGGCTTGGTGTTTATTCAGGTAATGAAACAGAACTTGAGGCTAATCCATGTTCAGGTTACGACATTATCGGTGATAGAATTCGCTCACTAATTAAACCAGAGTTACCTTTTACTTTAGGAGATAAAATCAGTAAAATTTTTGAGCTTAGTGAATTAAGACATGTAATCCCCAAAAAAGTTAAAATTGCTCCCTGCCAGGAAGTAGTAATTTTAGCTAAAGATTCTCATACATTAAAGGGTTCTACTGGTGAAAAACTTTTGGATAAAATCCCTATTCTTAAGTGCTGGCCTGAGGACGGTGGACCATTCATCACTTTAACTTCAGTCTTCACTCGTGATCCAGATAAACTTGGGGCTGGGCGTAATGTCGGCATGTATCGCTTACAAAAGTTTAACGATATTACCACTGGAATGCATTGGCATAAACATCACGATGGTGCATCTAATTACACTAAGACTTTAAAAACTGTAGAGAACTTGGATTTAGGTAAAGAATCTGGCACTGGGAAACCACAAAAACGTATGGAAATAGCTATAGCTATCGGTAATGACCCATGTATACCATATGCAGCTACAGCTCCATTACCTCCAGGAATAGATGAAATGCTGATGGCAGGATTCATCCGTAAAAAACCTGTAGAACTAGTTAAGTGTAAAACTATAGACATCGAAGTTCCAGCGACATCAGAAATAGTTTTAGAAGGATATTTAGATTTGAATGAAGATCCTGTCGTCGAAGGTCCCTTCGGTGACCATACTGGTTTTTATTCACTCGCAGACTTATACCCTAAATTCCATCTCACAGCTCTTACTCACCGTAAAAATCCTATTTACGCTACTACGATAGTCGGTATCCCACCTCAAGAGGATTGCTACTTAGGCAAAGCCACTGAAAGAATCTTTTTACCACTATTGCAGTTAGTCTGCCCTGAGATCACAGACATGAATCTTCCTTGGGAAGGTGTTTTCCATAACTGTGCTCTAGTTAAAATTAAAAAAAGATACCCAGCTCACGCTCATAAAGTAATGCACACCATATGGGGAACTGGGCAATTAGCCTGGACTAAATATGTCATTATCTTTGATGATGAAGTTAATATCCAGAATCCATCTGAAGCAGCAATGCATGCCTTCGGGAACACTGATCCAAATAGAGACATTTTATTCTCTAAAGGACCACTTGATATTTTAGATCACGCGTCTCAAGTTCAAGCTTTCGGTTCTAAAATGGGTATCGATGCTACCCGCAAATGGGAATCAGAAGGTTTTACTCGAGAGTGGCCTAATTTAATAATCATGTCTCAAGATATTAAAGATCTAGTCAGTTCTAAATGGGATAAATATTTTCCAGAAAATTAAATATTCCATGATAGACCCTAATCGGAAAATTTCAATTATTTTTCATATATTTTAAAAAATATGAAAAGTAAGCCATAAGCCGGGTTCTGTGTTTAAAGCAATCATCTATCTAGACTTAGAATTACTCCTAAGTTCAAGCGGGATCAAGTCAGAAAAGTTTTAGAATCGCTACACTCTTCCTTAAGACTCTTACCTTGCACCTTCAACGGGGTTTACCGAGCCTAAATCCTCACGGACTTAGCTGGTGGGCTCTTACCCCACCTTTGCACCCTTACCCTGATGGGTCTTGAGATCTCCAACTGCTTCGTTATGCTCGCTTTCAGAATTATCACTGACGGAAAGTCAGCTCAAATTCTTCAAACTACGCAAGCCTTGCATTTGAAAACCTCAAGACCCATCACAAACTAATGTTCAGGCGGTTTCTTTCTGTGGCACTATCCTCACGCTCACGCGCACTGGCAATTAACCAGCAGCTTAGATTCTACGGTGCCCGGACTTTCCTCTAGTAAAACTAGCGATTGCTTGGCTTACTTCTCAGTTTTAATTTTAAAATATTCAGGATGCTTTTTCATGAAAGCTATTAACTCTTCATTTTCTTCTACCATTTCTGGATTTAATTTATTTAAAAAAGCGAATAACTCTCTTGAAAGTGCGCGCACTTCTAAAAACCTAGAGTGGAGCATCATCGCATTTTCTTCCATATAGCTTTCAAGTATCCCTGTGTCAGAGAAGATCTGATCGATCATCTTAATATGCTCTGAAATAATTTTAAACTTAGTAAAAACTTCTTTTTTCGTGTCTAAAAGTTTTAGTTCATCTAGCTTTTCTTCTATAACTTCTTCTTCAATCTTTAACTTACTAAGTAAATTAGAGCTATGTAATTTCTGGTTAAACTTACCAATTTTTTGAAAATCATTATATTTATCTTTCAAACTTACATTTAAATCCAATAAACAAATTAATAAATTCACTAAAGCTTCAGAGAAAGCAAGATTATCTTCTTCCTCCTTACTCATATCTGCACCTAATAATTTCAAAGTTAAATCTAAATCTTCTTTATCTATGCCCTTATCACTAGAGCTTAAAACCTGAGCATCTAAAGCTTCTTTCCCTAATTTTGCTGCCTCTTTTGCAATTTCCGCATCAGTTGCCCACTTATTTTTAGAATCTTCATCATCACCAATAATCCGTGCTTTAAAAATCCCACTGGATTCTTTCTTTATTTTCGGTGCTAAAGACGGCAAAATATTTACTTGGATATACCATGCAAACATCATTACTATTAAAACTGCTATTAGCAGAAAGGCTGTCTCATAGTCCATTCACAAGTTCCAGTCTATAGGTTCTAGCCCTTTAGACTCAAGGTATTCATTTGCTAATACGAAATGATTAGAACCGATGAACCCTCTTGAGGCTGAAAGAGGAGACGGATGAACCGACTCTAAGACTAAATGTCTAGTCCTATCTATTATTTTTCCCTTATTTTTCGCATATGAACCCCATAATAGAAAAACTACTGATTCGCGTTCTCTATTGATGAGATCAATGACCTTATCAGTAAACAGTTCCCAACCTTTTCCTGCGTGTGAAGCTGCCTGATTCGCTCTCACGGTTAAGCTTGAGTTAAGAAGGAAAACACCTTGCTGAGTCCATTTTTCAAGATTTCCATGGCTTGGAATCTCAAAGCTAGGAATACTTCTTGCAAGTTCTTTATAGATATTGCGAAGAGAAGGAGGAATGGCTATGCCATTTGGCACAGAAAAGCAAAGCCCGTGAGCTTGTCCCGGACCATGATAAGGATCTTGTCCGATAATTACCAATTTCACTTTATCTAAAGAAGTGAAGTTAAAAGCATTAAAAATGTCTGAGTCTTTAGGGTAAACTATATGTTCTTTTTTCTCTTCTACTAAAAATTGTTTTAATTCCTTCATGTAACCTTGATCAAATTCATCCTTCAGGTGTTCTAACCAAGATACTTCTAGTTGAATATTTGGCTTATCGGCAATATTTTCTACTAATCCTGACATCTTAGCTAGTTTAGCAGGTCTCAAACTGAGACTATAATGTACATTTACCAGAACTTAACTTTTTTTTGTTAATTTGAATGGATAGATTCGAGGTTAATAAAATGTCTGTTAATAAAATTAATAATTATACTAATCGTCTAGAAAACGACCAGCTTCTTAACAAAGCTGTCAATCATAATCGTCATCTCGCAAACAACTTGGATATTAACAATCTTGGTTCGAGAATAAATAACATTACTGAGACTATTACCCCAGATACACCTATTAATGAAGGTAATGGCGACAACTTAGTGATAACCGAAGAGGGTAATGGTTACATTTCTGGTGGTAACGGTAACGATATCATTTTTGGTGGCGAAGGTAACACGGAAATCCAAGGTGACAACGGCTTTGACATAATCTATGGTGAAGCAGGTAATGATAAAATCCATGGTGGTAATGGTGCTGATTATATAAATTCAGGTATTGGTGATGATTCAATCTCGGGTGGAAATGGTAATGATGTTATCGTCGCTGGTACTGGTAATAATTTTGTTCAAGGAGGCAATGGCACAGATACAGTAATTTTTGAAGGAGCTTCAGACAATTTCAACTTTAGCTTTGATGAACTTGGAAATATAGTAATTACTGATGCTTCAAATCCAGAGAATAAGACTACTACAACTGAAATTGAGAACTTTTTATTTATAACTGATGACAGTGAAGAATTATATAGTAAGGAAGATATTGAAGCAGTTATAAATGATACTGAAGAAGATAATGAACTAAGTCTTGAAGAGGAAGTTGCTTTACTCGATCTTGAAGTTAATCATGATGGTAATGAATTTGAAAACTGGAGTGGTGGTTTAGAAGAAAAGTGGTTAAGAGGAAATGATAAAGAATGGTATTACATAG
>CALBDR010000039.1 GCA_937927525.1 uncultured Candidatus Melainabacteria bacterium | reverse complement strand
TCGTGAAAGAGTTCTACTTTTTGGAATTATAGCTAGTATATGGGGAATTATTACTGCACTTGAAGAGTTTTTACCACAGAAATTCTTAGATTTACTTCCAGCAAATGTTGCTTTAGTTATACTTGCTTTACTTCTAATACTAATGTTTTCTCATTCTATGTTTATGTACATTGCTCAGTCACACAGAAGAAAGAAGCCGAGATCAAACTTAGATCATAAAGAAGTTTTTAAACCATCTATAGATATTTTTATCTCAGCGCATAATGAAGAATCAGTTATTGGTCAGACTTTAGAGCATATGATGGCTTTAGAATATGATGACTATAAGGTTTATGCGATCAGTGATCGAAGTAAAGATGCTACAGCTGACATAATGCGTGATGTTGCAGCTAAGTATCCTAATAGAATCATAGTTATAGATAGACCAGATCATGCTGCTCCTGGTAAAGCAGCAGCTTTAAATGACGCTCTCTCTATGTCTGATTCTGAGGTGATTTGTGTTTTTGATGCGGATGCTAGAGTTGATATGGATTTCTTTGAGAAGATTATTCCTTATTTAAATGATCCATTAGTAGGTGCTGCACAGGCTCAGAAAGTAATCTCTAATCCCGAGCGTAACTTTTTAGTCGAGTGTCAGTTTAATGAATACGCTATGGATACATACTTTCAAATGGGGCGTGACAGTATTCGTGGCTCAGTAGAACTTCGTGGTAATGGTGAGCTTATTAAAAGAGAAACCTTAAATCATGTCGGTGGCTGGAATGAAGAAACTATAACTGATGATTTAGATTTATCTACTTGTTTACATGTAAATGGTTGGGACATTAGGTTTAGCCCAGAGACTAAAGTTTATGAGGAAGGTGTACCTACTTTCGAAGGATTAATTAAACAACGCCGTCGCTGGGCAGAAGGAAGCATGCGTCGTTATCTAAATTATTTTTTACAGATAATGAAGCCTGGTAATCTAACCTTAAATCAAATTTTTGACACTTTTGTATTCCTTTCTCAGTTTAGTATTCCACTGTGGATTAGTTTAGATATTATTTATGAATTCATTAGATACTTCTCTGGAAGAGAAACTTATATTAGTTTCCTGATGTTAACTAGTATATTTTTAGGTTTCACTATGTTCCTTAATCAATACAATGGTTTGAAGTTGTATAAAAACTACCCTTCGCTGAAAGCCGCTTGGAAAGCTATTCAGACTAATTATTATTTCTTCGGGATTTGGCTTGCTGTGATTATTGTTACTTATAGAAAAATTTTATTTAGCCGGACGGTAGGGACGTGGCAGCGAACTCAGCATGGAGTTTAGCAAGCTACTAGTATTCAAAATATTACTTAGGAAAATAATTTACTGCGTATAACAACATAAACTTTCTTTTGAAAAATTTTTAGTTTTATTACAGTTTTGCTTTTGTCTTTGTTTGGTCTCAGTGTGACAGTAGAGTGTTTGAATGCAAGTTTCTAGCAGGCAAATATTTTTTCTTTACTATTAAAAATAATCTTATGTGTGCTGGAAGTGTTAAATATAATTGACATTAAATGATAAATACTCAGTATTATTTTTGGATTTAGGTTGTCTTTAAACATATAGTTTCCCAAGATTTGTATTAAATCTTTCTCCATATGTGTGCATATGTTATTTACCTGATTAATATAGCCAGGGGCAAGCATTGTTAAGCGAGGACTCCAAAAACTAGCTAAATTAGGATTTTCAAGAAGTTCTTTGCTAAAAGCAGATCTTGGAACTACTGTAATAATTCTTTTTTTAAATATTCTTCGTAAATAGCTAACAATTCTTTTTGCAGATTCGACTACACCTCCAGGTGTATGAAGAATTAATATCAAATCTTTATCTTTTTTAGACAGACCATTTACGCAGGTCATAAAGCCTTGAAGGTCAGCATCTGAAATTATAGTTTTATTTGGCTCTTTTGAATTTTGTGATTCAAAGCCTGAAAAATATCCTATAACATCAGAATCAAAATATTCAGCAAGTGTAGTAGATAATTCAAAAACAAGGCTTAGAGGTGTAGTGTCTTTATGTTCACTTAAGTAATCAAACCATTGATCGAAAGTTGGCATTATTTTTTATTATTAGTACGGTTAATTTTCTTAGAAATTATTTGCTCATAATTCTCAAAAAATTTGGAGCTATTTTTTTCTTTAACTTTAAAAGAAGCCATCTTATCTTTTAACATTTTCTTTGCTTCTTTAGTTACTTCCTTAAGCTTAGACATATTATTTACTTACCCTAATAAGTTTAAGTATAGATTAATTAATGTTAGCAATCAATAAAGTTAGTAGATTCACTGCTTAATATTTTTACTAGTTGACAGCATCAAGATATGGATCACTGCCCCAAAAGCTTAGTTCTAAGAAACTTAAGCGCTTTTCCGTCAGCTTTCACTTTAGGATAAATTAAGTAGATATTTTCTTTTACAGTATCTAACTGTTTAATTTTCTTAATATCTCCACTCGCAAGTTCTTCTTTGATAGCGTATTCTGGAAGATAGCCCCAGCCTAAGCCATTTAAGATCATTTGTTTTTTTGTTTGGAAGTCTTTAACTATCCACTTTTTAGAACTTTCATAGATACTAGCTTTTAAGCCGTCTTGAACGTTATCTACTAGGATTAAGTTATGTGCATCGATATCTTCTAATTTAGACTTTCTTTTTAGAAGTGGGTGACTAGCGGCAGCTACTGGGTAGAAATTAATAGCTTTGATTAGTTCACTTTTGAATTGGACTTTACTAGAGCTTTTACTACAAATAACTATGTCAGCAGTTTCTGAGTTTAATTTATCAATTAAAGAATCTGAGTAATCGAAACATAAATCTACATATGTATCAGGAAACTCATCAGTAAATGATTTTAGAGCAGTAATTATTTCTTCAGATGGAGCGATTAAATCAGCAGCTAATCTGATTTTAGCTTCAATACCATCAGAGAATGTTTTACTTAATGACTGAAGTTCAGATGTTAAGTTTAGAATCTGAAGTGCTTTCTGGTAAATAGTTTCACCTTCAGCTGTTAATTTAGGTCTGTAGAAAGTTCTATCAAATAAACTTACTCCTAGATCTGTTTCTAAATTTTTAATTGCGTAGCTTACAGCTGATTGAGCTTTCATTAACTTTTCAGATGCCGCTCTGAAACTACCTTCTTCAACTATGCTAACTAAGGTTTCTAATTCTTCGTGTGTTATTGTCATGGTTTAATGGACCTGCAGCTTTGGAAGCCCGGTGAAACGTGTTTTTAAAGATTAACGTTTAGGTAGATCATTCTACTAAATTCTCAAGTCAGATGTTCGAAAAATTTGTTTAAATTTTTATCAAGATTTTAATCACCTTTCCTTCACTATGTTTTTCCATAGCAGTTTTAAAATCTTTTAATCTTATTTCTTCAGAAATTAAGTCAGACATATCGATTTCACAGTTTTCAATCATTCTTAGAGCCGATCGCATATATTTTGGGCTATGATGAAAAACTCCGATAATTTTAATTTCCTCATAGTGCACTCTATAGGTGTCTAATTCTATCTTTGTGCCTTTCCTGCAACCACCGAAATAATTTATTAGACCACCTGGTCTCACTAGATTAATGCAATTCTGCCAGGCTTCTTCTTTGCCTACAGCTTCAATTACTACATCGCTGCCATATGGACAAATTTCTTTTATTTTAGATTCGATAGCTGTCCCATCTAAATTATTTATATCTATAACGAAATCAGCACCATTGTTTTTTGCTAAATCCAATTTTTGTTTAGATCTACCTAGGGCGATTACATTAACATTGTTAAGTTTTTTAGCAAGCTTAATAAACGATTGTCCTATCGCACCTAAGCCATAAACTGTGACAAAGTCACCATCTTTAATATTTGATCTTTCATAACCGTGGAGAGCTACAGCTAAGGTTTGAGTCATTACAGCTGTTTTAATATCAGCTTCAGCTTTTAGTTTATAGAGGTTATGTTTAACAATATTTTCTGGAATTACTATGTACTGAGAGAATGAGCCATTTAAGAATTCTAAGTTTTCACATAAGGAATACTCTTCTTTTTTACAAAAAAAGCACTTATAGCAAGGTGCAGTATTAGCAGGGACTACGCTGTCCCCGATCTTAAAGCCTTCTACATCTGTCCCTATTTCTTCTATCTCCCCTACTAATTCATAGCCAAATCTGGAGGGAATCTCTTTAATAATACGAGGGTGTCCTCGTAAATAGGTTTTAAGATCAGTACCGCCTGTGGCTGCATATTTAATTTTTACTAGGACTTCACCTTTTCTTGGACTAGGTTTATCTATTTCTTCATATCTAACATCTTCTGGTCCGTAAAATAAAATACTTTTCATAATTTTGAAACTTTTTTCTCTCTTAGTCGTCCTTTATAAATAGGGATACCATATCCTCTTTTACTTAAAAATTGCAGAAGCGATATAATTAAGTATAAACACAAATGCCATATATTATTTTACTAGTATTTTTAAGTTTCACCCTGAATGCCTCAGCAGCTTCAGACACTGAGCTTTTTAATAAATTTTATAAGCAGGCAGTGCAGGCAGAGAAAGTAGGGAATATAGACGCAGCTATTCATAATTTTGCTCAAGCCTATAGATTTAATAAAAAAGATCCAGCTTTATTAGCAAAGCTTGGAATCATATATATGAATAAAGAGTTTAAGACTGATGATGAAAAGTTAGAGAATTATAGAAAAGCATACTCATATTTGAAACAAGCTAATTCTATAGCTCCTGGAGATTCTTTAGTGTCATTAATGACAGCTAAAGCTGCAAAGCAAATCGGGGAAGACGAGAAAGCTTTAGAACTTTTACAAAAAGCCGTTCGTTTAGAGCCGGATAATACATTACTTAGCTTTGATTTGGCTTTAACTTATTTTCAGCAGAAAAACTTTAAGGAAGCTATCGAGTTATTTAACAGAATTATTCTTGCTTATCCTGACCATTTAAAAGCTAGAAGTTATTTAGGAGCTGCTTTGCAATCGACTGATAATTATGTAGCTGCGATTGAGCAGTATAAGTATGTTCTTAAGTACCAGGAAAATAACTATGCAGTCCATAAGAATATGGCAGATTCTTGGCTTGCTCTAGAGCAGTTTGATGAAGCTAGATCTAGTTATAAGCAAGCTGCTGAGATAGATCCCAATGTTCCACATATTTATGCAGACCTAGCTTATTTAGATGCTAGAGCGGGAGACTTTGATGCTGCGATTGATAATTATCAAAACGCAATTCGTTTAAAGAACGAAGATGTTTGGCATAGAGCTTTAGCTAAGACTTTTTACTTAAATGATGAAACCCAAAAAGCAGTTGATGCTTACCTTTATGTGGAGGATTATAATATGGCTGCTTATATTCTTCAGAAATCAGGGGATACCGATGAAGCTGTGACTAACTATAATTTAGCTTTAGAAAAGAATGCCGATGATACTAAGAGTTTATATAACTTAGCTAGATTGTATTTTGAGAAAGGTGACTATGCACTAGCTCAAAAACATTTCGAGAAGCTTTTACAGCTAAAACCGAATGATTATGAATCTTTATTTTTACTTGCTAGTTCTGAACACTCATTGGAGAAATATACTGTCGCGATTCAGCACTATAAGGATATTTTGAAAAATGAAACTAAAATTGATTCAGAGTTTAAAAATGACGTTCTTTTTAATTTAGCTTTAGCTGAAAGATCTCAAGGAAATTTAACTGAATCTGAGAAGAATTTAGAAACCATTCTTGCTAGTCAGGAAGAAGCTTTGAAGGAATTCAGAAAGTTAGATGCTCTTTACAGAAATCTTCTCGCTGTAAAGCTTGATCTCAAGAAGCTTGAAGAAGCTGAAAAGATTCTTCAAGATGTTTTAAAAGATAAACCTGGTGATCTTAAATTAAGACAAGTTTATGTCGATATGTTAATTGACTTGCAGCGTTATGATGAAGCGATAGAACAATTAAGAGTGACTGTAGCCTTAGACAAAACTCAGAAGTCACGTCTTAAGCTCGCTAGTGTTCTAAAGGAAACTCAAAACAATTTTGATGCTTTAGCTGAGTATCAAACTGTTATTCAAAAAGAATCTAGAAATCTTGAAGCTATTTTAGGTGCTGCAAATACTTTTAAAGCTTTATCCTTAAATAAAGAAGCTGAAAACTATTATGCTAGAGCATTAGAGTATTATCCAGATGATTATTTGGCAAATTATAACTTTGGTTTACTATTACAGTCTGAAAAAAAGTTCAAAGAAGCTTTGACATACTATGAGAAGGTTTTAAAACTTAATCCTGACTTTTTAGATAATTATTATGTTCTAGGTCTATGTTATTGGCATTTAGAAGATAAAGACAAAGCTATCCAGTTATGGAATGAGTTTTTAGCTGTGTCTGAAGATGAAGAAACTAAAGATAGCATTAAAAGTCTTATTCAGTCTCAAGCAGAACTACCATCTAAGAGTTTGGATTTGAAGCTTCCTGGTGATGATGATGCTTCTAAAATAGAGGTTTTAGAAGATACTGTGCCTTATTATGATCAGTTGAATTTGGTTTAACTCGTTTAGTCTAAGCTTGCTAAAATAATTACCTGACTATGACTGAAATTATTGCTGATGAAAGTAGAATCGATAAAGTTGTAAGTGGAATCGTGGATTTTAAGCCTGGTGGTCCTGATGCACTTAAAAAACTACTTCTAGATGCTGCTAAAGAAAATAAAAGACTAAGGGTTAAATTAGGTGTTGATCCTACTAGTACTGACCTCCATTTAGGGCACATGGTTTGTATCCAGAAACTTCAGCAGTTTCAAGACTTAGGACATCAAGCAATTCTTTTAATAGGTGGATTCACTGCTCAAGTTGGTGACCCTTCTGGTAGAAATTCTGCGCGTCCTCCACTCACTTCTGAGGATGTTAAAAAGAATGCTCGGACCTATTTAGATCAAGTTTCTAGAGTTTTAGACTTAGATAAAGTTGAAATAGTTAATAATGCTGATTGGTTTTCTAAGTTCTCACTTACAGACATGTTACGTCTGGCTGGAAAAGTAACTATAAACCAGATGATTGCTAAAGAAGCTTTTGGGAAAAGATTAGACGAAGGTAATCCTTTATTCATTCATGAAGTTTTCTATCCTTTACTTCAGGGCTATGACAGTGTGGAACTTAAAGCAGATATCGAACTTGGTGGAACTGACCAGACCTTTAATTTAATGGTCGGAAGAGACTTACAGAAGGCTTATGAACTTTCTCAACAGCATATTATGACTATGCCTCTTTTAATAGGTTTAGATGGTGTAAAGAAAATGTCTAAAACTAGTCAGAATTATATTGCCTTAAATGATAGTCCAGAGGATATGTTCGGTAAGACTATGAGTATTTCTGATGATATGATTCTGGATTACTATACTTTATGTACAGGTGCACTTAAAGAAGAGATTTCAGAAGTCGCTCAGCGACTAGATCAAAGAGAACATTTTAACCCTCGTGATCTTAAAGTGGAGCTTGCTATGAAGATAGTAGAGATTTATTACTCTAAAGAGGATGCTTTAAAAGCAAAGGAACACTTTGAAAATCTGTTTAAGAAAAAACAAATTCCTGATGATATTCCTGAGTATAAACTAGATACTGAAAAATCTATCACTGAGCTTATTGTTGAGGCTGGACTTGCTGCTAGTAAGGGAGAAGTGAAACGTCTTATCCAAGGTGGTGGAGTTAAGTTTAATGGTGAGAAGGTCGCTGATATTAACTTTAAAATCTCTAAAGAGCTTCTAGTTTCACTTACTGATGAAGAGCGTGTCGTTCAAGTCGGTAAAAAAAAGTTTTTAAAGATGGTGTAACTAAGTATTTTGCTTTAATTTTACTTTTTATCTTCAAGCCACATAAAGTTGTCACGGATTGACTTAGCGACAGCATCTGGATCACTTGCTTTAGCAGCTGCTTTAAATTTAAAGAATCTCTTTTCTTTCTTTTTCTTTCCTACATTTAGATTGACTAGTGAAGCTAGGTTGCCTAGATTTGCTCCACCGACTCCTAGTTTAGTTAAAACACTTTCAGAGTATTTAGGAATCATTCCTTTACCATTTATGTCTTGGTAGTCTTTAGCGTAGTCTATATAACCATTACCTATGAGTTCTATGTTAGAAGCTTTTAGTAAAGCTTTATCAGTACTGACTTTACCGTGATCATAGATAAGTGAGCTAAACAGGTGATTGAATTTTCCACCTTCTAAGGTAATTAGAGTCTGGATTACATTATTAACATCAAAACTTTTAAAGGTGTTAATTGCAGTTAGAATTTTTTGCATTGATTTGAGTTGGGATAGTTTACCGTTCTCTAAACTTGCATGAGCAACACCTTCTAAGTTAAAGAAAATTTCATCAGGCATTATTCCTTTAGTTTTTCCTTTAAAGTTAATGTTTAAAAGTCCCTCTGGGATTTCATTTCCTAACGCCCAAACACTTTCAGCGATTTCATGAGCAGGTAAGTCAAAACCTTCAACATTAAACTCTGATTCAAAGTTTCGGTAATTAAATTTAATATCTGCTTCACCTTTGCCTTGCATGATTTCAGTTTTTAAATTCTTTACATGTGAATAAGTTTCATCAACTGCTAAATCAAAGCTGACATTTTTGTATGGTAGTTTATTCCAATTTCCTGAATCCATAGAAAATTGCATTTCAAGTGGTTTTCCATTTAAACTCACCATGTCTATTTTGGTTTTATCGCTGTATAAATCACCAATTCCAAACTTCTGAGATGTAGCTGGTTCAAAATCAAATTTACATAAACTTAATCTATTTATGTAACTACCATAAGTGTCACAGAGGAATGTTCCCCCGCTCATAGCTAAATTAAATGGATGTAAGACACTTAGGTGTGGGTAAAGTAACTGTAGCTTATTTTTTCTCTCTGGAGTTTCATCTTCAGTTTTGACAAAGATTTCATAAGTAATTTTGTCTTTATCTCTCCAGTCTTTCACTTGATAGCGTCCCCTTAGCTTAACTTTATTTTCTTTGCTCGTTTGGAATACTACTTTTGTATCATCTGAGACTATGAGATCTGGAGTAGCGATAATTTTAGTTCTTCCACGGCTGATCGTTGATTTATCAATATCAAGCCAAGTCGAAAGTTTGAGGGAATCTAATTCATTAAAGAACGCTTTAACATCGATTATTTGTTTACTTTTATTTCCTGTGATATTAACTTTTGATTTTAATGCCCCATCAAATTTCAAGAAAACTAGAATACTTTCTGGGATATATGATTTTAGAAATTTGCTATTTAGGTAGCCATCTAGGTCTAAATTTATTAATGGATCAAAACCATTCTCTATAGTATTTTCTAGACTTCCATTTACTTTAGTTTCACTATCAGCAATTTTAATTTTCAGATCTTTGAAGTCTATAGTTTTATTTGCATAACTTACTTCACCATTGAGATTTTGAACATATTGGTGAAATTTTGGTACATCAAAGCTAGCACCTGAGTTTATAAAATTGGTAGTTATTGAAAAGTTGCCTGGTTCATAGTTTAAGTCTAAGTCCGCAAATCCTTTTCCTGAAATGATTTTACCTTTTAAGTTTGGGAATTTTAAAAATAAAAAATTTAAAGCATCTTGTGTCTTTGCATTTAATGCCTTTAAGCTAAATTTTTCAAGTTTAGATGATCTATTTAGGGTGAATGCTGATTCAAGTTCAGCATCATTAACTTTAGCTTTTAGAGAATCTGCTGTTATGAGATCTTGTGAGAGATTGATATCTCCATTTAAATCTGTGACTCTGGGTAAGTCTTTCTCTAGCAATAAATCCATATCATCAATGTGGAAATTACCTTCTATTTGATACTGATCTTTATTTATTTTATTACTGATACTTACCTGTAAGTCTGAAATCGTTCCTGAAAGCTCTTCTGGGAGTATGTTTTTGAACTGGAAAGATTCTAAGAGACCAGATTCATAGATGTTTTTTAAGTTGAGCTCATTAGCTAATATTAGGGCATTGATTAATGGTTTTTCGTTCTTCTTTACTAATG
The DNA here is from genome assembly GCA_937927525.1 of uncultured Candidatus Melainabacteria bacterium. Classification (GTDB taxonomy): domain Bacteria; phylum Cyanobacteriota; class Vampirovibrionia; order LMEP-6097; family LMEP-6097; genus DT-14. The sequence goes on along the minus strand of CALBDR010000039.1, from coordinate 3,954 downwards.
TGATTTCCCCTTCGCCTGAAAAATATTTTTTATCAATAAATCCATTTAACTTTTTTATTTGGTAATTTCTATTGTTTATTACTAGGTCTGCATTTAGCTTATCAATGCTAATTGGGAAATTTAAACCTTTATAATTACCATTCGCTATCTTGCATGTTCCCTTAAGTTCATTATTGCTGATATGTAGGTCAAGGCTGGTATAACCTTTTATAAGTGTGTCTTTTAGGTAAGTACTATATCTATGATCATTTTCTAGGTCAGAGAGGAGTACTTTCATTTTTCCTATAGGAAAGTCTTTTGTGAAAATTTTGAAATTATAATTTTCTGATTCTTTATTGTAATCTCCTTCTATATTCATTTCAGTATGTTTATAGGGGATATTTAAGTTTATTAGTTTTATAAGTTTTTTATTGATACTAAGATGGGCACTTAATACTTTTTCTTCTGATTTACCTGATAGTTTCGAATATTGACTGAGTGGGACTTTAGCTTCAATATCAGTTTCCTCATCATTGATTTTAAAATTTATTTTTCCTGAGATAAGCTTATTGTTACTTAATACTGATATCTTCTGTAAAAAGCTTCTAGCAATTTTGTTTTTTAAGAAAAGTAATTTTTTATTAATCAATCTATCGAGATTAGTATTTTCAAAAATTAAGCTCAGGTCAATGACTCTGTGTTTGTTTTGCCATTCTTTAATGTCTCCAGAAAGACTTACTTGTTCATTATCAAAGGATAAATTTAAATTATTAAGTTTAATATCTTCTGCTAGAGTAAGATTACTATTAATTTTAGTTTCATTTGCATTAGCAAAACCTTCTAGGACTTGATTTAAGTGAATTCTAAGATGTTCTTCTTCTCGGTTTATTTTTATTTCACCATTAAACAGAGTGTTTTCAGCATCAAGCTCTTTTATTTTTTCAGTGATTAAGTTGCAATCTTCTTGACTTAGAAAAGCAGCTAAGAGAAATTCAATATTAGCCATAGCAAGCTTGTTGAACTCAGTGTTTAAGTAAAAATCTTCATCTTTATAGAAGTTATTTTTAAAATTAATTAAACCATTTAAAATGATTTGACTTTCTTGATTATTTTTATCTATACCCTCTAAACTTTTATCTATCGAGTCTATCGGGCAAAGATTTACCATGAATCTATCCTTCTTCTTTTCTTTTTGAAGTTTGAATTGAAGGTCTTGATATTTTATTTTATTTTCTTGTATTTGATCTTCGATACTGATATTAATTTGATCAATATTTAGATAATCTAGGCTTAGTAAATTTGTTTTTTTCTCTTTTTGTTTAAGAATTTTATTAATATTCCATTCGCCACTTAAATCACGAATCAAATCTAATTCAAGTGCTGTAGCTTCAAGACTGTCAAGGTGAAGTTTTAGTTTTAAAAGATTTACAGGATTAAATTTTGAGATAAATTGATCTAATTCACAAACTAATTTTTTATCTTTATCTTTTAGTTTTAAATCCTCTGCTTCTATAATTACTTTCCCATCTAGAAAATCAATGGCAAAATCATCAAGCTCTAGTTCGCCTTCGAGTTGCTTATTAATTTGATTTAATACAAATGTTTTTAATTGTTTTGAAACATCATTGTTTTTAATGTAAACATAGGTAAAGCCAGAGAGGAGAAGGACTCCAGCTAAGATAAAACTTAAAAAAAATAGTAGTTTTTTTAACAAAAATCAAAAAACCTATCTATATTTTACACTTTTTCCCCATTTGGTAGGAATGAAAGCGCTATTGATAGACCTGTTGCTGCGCCCCAGCGAAGCCGGGTCCCTAAGCTCGCAACAAATCTATCAATAGCGCTTTCATTCTTATCTTTTTTGAGGAAAAGTGTAAAATTCGACCTTTTAAGTAAGGGTTGCTTAACTTAGCAAGTCTGCGATTATGTGATTGCTTACGAAGAATGCTTTATCTTTTAATTTTATGTGTTCACCATTCGCTTCAAGATAATCTTGAGATTGATAGTAATTTAATTTTTCTTGATTTAGTTTGTCTTTGATTTGTGGGCTTAGGTATAAGCCTTCCTTCAACCTGAGCTTTAGTAGAATTTCTTCTTCTATTTTTTCGGCTTCATCGATTTTGGTGTAGTTGTCATAAATTTTTGTATTTAAGTCTGCTTCCTGTGAATAGATCTCCATATATTTTTGAAGCTCCCTAGTATTTGCAAATCTATGAGACTTAAAATAGCCGTGAGCGCTTAAGCCAAAGGCAAAGTACTCTTCTGCTCGCCAATAGGTTAAATTATGTTTGCATTCGTGACCGGTTTTAGCCCAGTTGCTAACTTCGTATCTTTCAAAATGATTACTAGCAAGTTTTTCATTTAGTAGTTTATACATTTCTGCAAGCTCAGTTTCTTGAGCAAGCTCAGGATGGTGAGAGTTTTTATATATATTACCAAAGGGGGTGTTAGTTTCTATGCTCAGTGCATAGGCTGAGATGTGGGGACTTCCTTGTTTTATAGCTAAATTCAGGGTTTCTTCAAGGTCTTTGAGGCTTTGTTTTGGGAGTCCATAGATCAAATCAAAGCTCCACGATTTGAAATTCACTTTCTTTATTAATTCTATGATCTCAAATGTATCTTCTACCGTGTGTCCACGAGCTAGCTTATCTAAAAGTTTTTGACTAAAAGTTTGAGCACCGATACTTAGACGATTTATTCCTGCTGCTTTAAATTTGTATAATTTATCTAAATCTATAGTTCCTGGATTGGCTTCCATAGTTATCTCTACTTCATTATGGAATTTTGTAAATATTTGCAGTTGCTTAATTATATTTGCGATCTCTTTTCCAGAATGAATACTTGGTGTGCCACCACCAAAGAATATACTTTTAATTTCAGTTTTATTTTTATCTATTTTGTATGTTCGAAAAAAACTTGTGATTTCATTAGCTAGAGTTTTTAAATATTGACTTTGAATATCTTTGTTTTTTTCTGTAAAAGATGCGAAGTCACAGTATGGACATTTTGTTTTACAAAATGGCAAATGGATATAAATACTTTTAGGATAAATGCTTGCTGTCATTGATTTAGACTTAATCTAGATGCATTATTGTATTGTATGAATATTTTGTTTCTAGTTTTTTAATAGCTTCAAAATTTTCGGTATCTAAGAAAACTAAAACTGGACTTAACTTTCCAGCGATAACTAGAAGTTTTTCTTGGTTTATAAGAAGCATATCTTCACTTTGATATAGATCCATATCAAGTTCTTTCACTGAATTTAGTTCAGTGTTTACAAGGTTTATTTTAGCAAGGTAACTTTTCTCATCATTGTCACCTAGTACTAATGCTGATTTATCGTTATCTAAAAATAAAATTTTCTTAGGGATAAAATCTAAAGGGATTTCTTTATCTAAAGTTTTGCTTACTGAGCTGTAAATGAGAACTTTACCATCAATACCACCATTGTGGTGATGAATCTCACTTGCTGTCAGTAAAACATCTTTATTCATTTCAAAGTCGTGGATAAAATTTGCAGAATTTTTTTGTTTGTAGTTAATAGAGTGAGTAATTTGATAATTTGCGGTGCTCACAAAGTTTAGTTCATTAGTTCCTCTGGAGTTAACAACTAAGTTTTTCGATTCATTACTTAAATAATCAAATTCTTCCATTTCTGTAATTAGTTGAGGTAGTTTTAAACTTTTGATTATTTTGTTGTTTTTAAGGTTGACTGAGAAAAATCTAGAATTTTTCTGACTCAAGAAATAAAGGTTATTATGTTCAATATTGAAGTCAAGCAAACCATTTCTTTCTAGGATTGGACTTAAGTCTACAAATATTTCTAAATCAAGATCCTCCGGATCTTTTTCTAATAATTCTTTTACTTTTATATTGTAAATCTTTCCTGAACTATAATCTGAAATATAGACTTTGTCTTTGTCTTTTTTTATATGGTTAAGCCAGTAAAACTTTTCTGAATTTTTTTTTAGTAAA
>CALBDR010000038.1 GCA_937927525.1 uncultured Candidatus Melainabacteria bacterium | reverse complement strand
ATAGAATAACTGTCGATCAGTTTAATATCAGAAGATATACTATGAAGGATATTGGTACTCTTGATCAAAGAATCCAAAATCTTGAATACTATACATCTTTAAATGCTCTTGAGTCTGATACATTTAACAAACAGTTCAAAAACTCTTCTGGTGTAGAAAGATTTAAGAATGGTATTTTTGTAGAACCATTTATTTCTCATCAGTTTGGTGCAACAAACGACAATGAATACAGAGTATCGATTGATAAAGATCTTGGACACTTTAGACCAAGCTTTGCTGAGGTTCTTGTAGATAACTTTACACCAGAAATTGTTTCTGGAAATGTAAATGTGTTTGGACATAGAATTATGTACAATCATTCTGAAGTAGATTTTATCAAACAAGACAAGGCTACAAAGGTAAGACCGGCAGCACCTTTAGCAATTAGGTTTGATGGTGAGCTTCAATTATTTCCTGAATATGATGTAGGTACAGATTCTGAGAATGTTGGTAGTGTAGTTATTAATCCCGATGCTCAGCCTCCTGTGCAAGAAGGAACAGTCACAACTTTTGGTAATTGGAGAACTTTTAGAACTTCTGGTAGGCGTAGAAGATTTTTTAGTACAAGAAATGTTACAACTGTAACAACCACTGTTGATGAGACTCTAGAGTCTTTTGGCGAACGTGTAGTTGATGTTACGGTTACGCCGTTTATTAGAGAGCAGGCTATTAGGTTTAGAGCTACTGGACTTAGACCTAATGAACAACATTCTCTGTTCTTTAATGGTGTAAATGTAGATGAGCATGTCGAACCAGCTAGATGGTCCATACAACCAGTAATTGAAATCGGAACAACTAATCCTATAAGAATTGATAATCTTCCTGATGGTGTAGTTAACGATAAGTTAGTATCAGATCAAATTTCATCAAATCCTGATGTGGCAGCTACTCGTTTTGCTAAAGTTGGCGACAGAGGATTCCCTCTTATTACTGATAGATCAGGTTCTGTATCAGGACAATTCTTTGTGCCGAAGGATACATTCCTTCAAGGCGATAGAAATATGCTCATAGCTGATGTTCAGAATTTAGAAACTGATTCTGATGCCATTCTATCTTCTGCTTCTAAAATGTTCCACTCCAATAGAATTGGAGTAAAGAGTGAAGAGCTTCTTGAAAGAAACTTTGAAGTTCAAACGAGAGTTAGAAGAAGAAACCAAACTATAACAAACAATGATCCCATTGCACAAACATTTTATGTAAGAGGTGATGCTAATTTTACAGAAGATGGTATATTTGTTAGTTCTATAGATTTGTTCTTTAAGAGAAAGTCTGCACGTAGTGGTTCTGCTGTCAACGTTTATGTCTGTGAATTGGAGAATGGCTACCCCAACACAGAAAAAGTGTATGGTGCCTCCAAGGTAAAGTTGAATGCTGCAAGAGTAAATGTATCTGATGATGCATCTGTAGCCACTAACTTTAAATTCTCACATCCAATCTTTTTAAAGAAAAACAGAGGGTATGCCTTTGTAATTAAGCCTGACGGCGATGATCCAGATTATGATGTTTACTTCTCTAAGCTTGGTGGGTCTGACATTACCACAGGCACGGCTGTAAATTCTCAGCCCTATGAGGGCATTGCATTCCTCGGTGCTAACCAAGACACATGGTCTGCTCTTCAGGACGAAGATATTAAATTTACCTTGAAGAAGGCAGTGTTTGAGACTGGCGCAGCAACTGTAAGAATGGTGCCTAGAAACTTTGATAGAGGTGAGTTTGAAGACATTACATTCTTTAACAATAAAACCTCAATTCGAGTTGGCGATTTAGCATACGGAATGACAAATGCTAATAATGATCCTAACTTAACGGTTGCCAACGTAAATACATCTATTGTCGGTATAGTATCATCTATTGATGATATTAACAATCTTGTTAGGATTGCTCCTTCGTCTGGTAACTTCACAACGTCTGCAACCAAGACATTTAATACTACCAGACTCGATGGATCTACTAAATCCACTACTAAGTACAAACTGGCTTTCTATAGACCTAGAGATCTACTTACTGAAACGGAAACTTTGAACCTAGATAGGTTTGTGGGTACTTCGTTTATCTCTTTGGAGGATCACGAGTATAGTACAATTGTTCCACAGTTTACAACTCAAACTTACAGCAAGTCTTCTATTGAT
>CALBDR010000037.1 GCA_937927525.1 uncultured Candidatus Melainabacteria bacterium | reverse complement strand
ACGAGTGGGAAGGACAGTACGGCAGTGCAGTTGTTGATAAGAGATACAACATCGGTGACCCTGTAGCAGTGATGGTTATTATCACTATGTTATCAGGACAATAGATATAGTGTATTAGAGCAGTTTTGCGGACCCGTAGCTCAGCTGGAATAGAGCGTCGAACTTCTAATTCGAGGGCCGCAGGTTCGAGTCCTGCCGGGTTCGCAAAACTGCTCTAACAATATAATATAGGAGAAAGAAATGTTATTTCTTGGACTTGGAGCAGTAGCGTTTACTGCAACACTCTTCGTTGGAGGCTGGATTCTGTATGACCAGTTTCAGAACAAGGAAGAGGTAGACGACAACGAAGGTGAAAACCTTGCCACAGCGTACTATGCAGATGCTGAATGGTTTACAGAACCCCAGGCTGGCATCAAGTACCTCGTTGAGGATGACGAAGGTATTGATGCACAGCTAACTCTCGAAGCAGTTATGGATTGGGTAGAGGCAGACGAGCCTAACATCTGGACAGGTGACTGGAACGTTACTGTCTGGACATGGAACGATGCTGGCGTGATTGGTATCAATGGCGATGCTTCTACACTTATCAAGGATCGCTACGATGATGTAGAGATTCCTTACTTTACCGGTGACGGATTTGTTGAACACGCAACAGTTGACTTGGAGTTTGCATAATGGATATGACTTTGAACCAAAACATTTCGAAAGAGTTTCGTAAGCGGCTTGACCTGATTAACCGATGGAAGAAAAAGCAGAACCCTAACGTGACTGTATGGACTACGGTCAAGAATAGTGAAGATAAAGAATATACTAAGTACGAGAAGAAAAAAGCTAATGAGGTCTGGGGTCAGCCAGATCCTTTCCGTATGAAGTAAACTTTAACAGCCGGCGTGGCACAGTTGGTAGCGCAAGGGTTTTGTAAACCTTAGGTCGGGAGTTCGAGTCTCTCCGCCGGCACCATTTATGTGAGGTAACAATGCACATCGAGAGTGACATCAAACTAGACTACTCAGACGTTTTACTACGTCCTAAGCGTTCCACCCTAACGTCTAGAAAGGAAGTCAAGCTAACTCGATCGTTCAAGTTCCGACATTCTAAACGAGTAATCGACGTCAATCCTATTATCGCAGCTAATATGGATGGCGTCGGTACTTTTGAGATGCTGAAGGTTCTCGCAGAAGACAACATGCTTGTAGCACTCAATAAATCCTATTCCTCTGATGAGCTACATGATATCTACAGATATGCTATGCATCAAGAGCAATCCAGAATGACTGAAAGTCTTTGCCTGACTATCGGTATGCAGGATGCAGACTACGAAAAGGTCAGAGAGCTCAAAGGTAAATTCCCAATCATTTGTATTGACACACCAAACGGCTACATGGAAAAGTATGTCCAGTTTGTAAAGTCTATCCGTGAGCTTTGTGGTGTCAACAACATTATCATTGCAGGCAACGTGGTTACTGCTGATCAGACACAGGAGTTGATTCTAAATGGAGCTGACGTGGTTAAAGTGGGCATTGGTCCTGGATCTGTTTGTACTACTC
>CALBDR010000036.1 GCA_937927525.1 uncultured Candidatus Melainabacteria bacterium | reverse complement strand
ACATAAGCCATCTTAAGCTTTAATACCTTTAAAGTGTCGTTATATGGACCTGAAAATTCTTTTACAAGCTTTTGTGCTCTTTTAAGCTCTTCATCAGAAGCTTTGGCAAATTCAGTCTCTTCTTTATAATTAGCTAAAATAAACAGCTCTTTTCTCATTTCTTCACGACCCATCCCATTGATTTTATCATAGAATGCTTCATGTTTTTTCATAACATCGTCTTTTACTTTTTCTTCTTTTGCGCTCATCGATCCTCCCTATAGTCAAATTTTGCTAATCTCTTTAAACAATCTTTTTTATTTAGCCAACCTACTGTTGATTCAATTATACACAAATTAGCCTGTTCAGCTTCATAAACCTTTCTTTTTTTATCACCTAGATGTACTGGAAAAGTTTTTGTAGCAAATTTATTTTTAGCCATACTAACAATAGAATCTAAATCGTGTTTATCCATCATGTAATCAGTTGTAGTTAGATGAATATATTTATCCATAAGCAATCTGAGAGTTTCAGCCTTACCATTACAGTCTTGATTTTCGATTTGTTCAAAGAACCTTTTAATGTCAACTTCGAGTTCGTCTTTTATACTCACAGTTTCTTCTCCTTCTTTTTTTATTCTACCACAAATCAAATAATATGGCTGTTTTCACCACTCTTAACTACCGTAATAATATCTGAAACCATTTCTTTCAGCTCAGAGCTATGATCTACCATTATTATCTTTTTATTAGTATCAATCTGTCTTAATATTTCTAGACAATTTTCCTTACATATTGAATCAAGACCATCAAAAGGCTCATCAATTACATAAAAATTAGCACCTTTACCTGCCTTAGACTCTATAACATCAATTACAGCTAAATCTACAGCCAAATCAATTGCCGTCCTCTCACCGCCAGATAGTGACTTAATAGGTATTTTATCCTCTCCATCCATAGTAAGAATAGCACTAACCTCATCCTTTATTTTACCTGATTTAGTTTCTTTACACCCTTCAAAGTAAATAGAAGATGTTGACATATTTGGAATGCCGCTTAAGGTATTTGAAGCAGTTTCGCCAATAGTATCTAGTGTATCTTGAAATGTTTGTAAAGTATAAGATTTAATAAGTCTTTTAGCTTCTTCTGCTACAGCAATTTTATATATAGTTTTATCAAGTTTATCTGATTTTTCATCGATTTCTTTACTTTTTGTTTCTATAAGTTTAGATATCTTATTAGTATTTTCTGTATATCTCTTCAATGATTCATCGTGAGATTCAAACTCATTCTTTTTCTTATTAAGCTCAAGCATGGTTTGGTGTACACTTTCTTTACAAACAGATATACCCTCATTAAATAATTTTTCTACATCAGCGACTTTTTGCTTATAACTATTTAATTTTGTTAAGTAATCATTTTCTATGGTAGATTCAATTGTCTTTATCTCGACCATTAAGCTACTCTTCATTTCTTTAAGTTTATCTAATTGAGCTTGTAGTGTTTCTATATTGGCTACACTACCCTTAGCTTTAACTATCTTAATTTGAAGTTCAGACATGATTTTAGCCTTACCAGCAAGTAGATCTTGATGAGCCTCCCAATGTTGATCACATGTAGGGCACCTATGTTCTAGCATTTTCTTTTTTTCTTCAGCCATTTTCTTATACTGATCGATAAGTTTTGGTAAGTCTTTTTCATCATATCTTGCAGATGATAATTCCATATCTACTTTTTGTATAGCTTCAGCTAGTCTTTGGGCTTTTTCCTCTTGTTCTTTTGTATACACTACATCTTTTTTAGGTTCTTTTAGCTTTGACAATTCAACTTTCTTGTCTTTTTCAATCTTATCTAGGCTTTCTTTGTATTTATCTAGTCTATCTTTAACTGCAAGTATATCTTCTTCTTTAATATCGCACACTGGTTTTTCTAAGCCTTCAAGAAGTACTTTAAGATCTTTAATTTCTTTTGTACCATTTTTAACTTCAATATAAAGCTGCTCTTCAGTTTTTTTACTTTCTTTAATATCATCAGATATTTTATCAACTTGGCTTGTATATTTCTCCAAACCCAGCATGTTAATTAAAAAATCATACATTTCTTTAGCAGTCAGGTTTAAGAAAAATCCACCTTCCTTTTGCTTTTTATGCACCATTTTTTTAAATAACTTTCTAGGGATACCTAAAATTTCATCGAGCTTTTCTTCAGCAAGTTTAACATTACCAGATATAGTTTCATCAGGAGTCTTAATAGTAAGACCGCCTTTTTTTGACCTAGATATAGATACTTTTTTACCATCAACTAAAAACTCCCCAGAAACCTCTATAGTTTTCTTTGTAAGTCTTGATTGTAAAACTGTACTTGGAATATCACTTATACCTAACAAATAGTCCAAAGCAAGAAAAACCGTGGTTTTACCAGCACCTGAAGATCCACCAGTGTTTTCATTTCTACCATCAACTTGAATTAGCTTTTCTCTATTTGAGAAATCTAAAGTCTGTTTTTTAGTAAAACATCTAATATTGTTAAAAGTAAGTGTTTTTAGCTCAATCATCTTTTTCTGACAACCTCTCCCTTTCTTTCTCTACTATAACATCCATTACTTCAACTTGTCTAGACTGAACTCCATTATCTATAATTTGTGTAGATTTAGAAGTCGGTGCGCTCAACTGCCTTTCTAGCTTTCCTGTACCGCACTCTCCACAGTCTAAAAAGCCAACAATATCTTTATAAGACCTGTAATATTTTTTAGTATGATTAGTACAATCTGGATTATTACAAACATAATAAACTATCATAACTACCTCCAAACTATTATACCACACAAACAAAAAAGCCCCAGATTGCTCTGGGGCTGAAAAGGAGGGAAGACACACTCTTTAATAGGAATATTGGATATGATCCCTAAGATCCCTGTTAAAGAAGTTTGTTTTTTCTTTAATTGTTTTTTGAATTTTATCTAATGTTAGGTTTTTATCTGAGGCACATAGATCTGGATCTACAGCAGGCGTAATATTTCCATAATAGTCCTTGCTGGCTTTTTGCCCTCTTTCATTGCAGCTTTTTCCAAATTTACCGTTTCTAAGTAAAAATTCACTTACAGTCATCTCACCCTTATTTGTAATTAAAGATGCTGAGACTCCTACTGGTGGAATAATCATAGGACATTTAGAGAATTTTGCAGTTACTTTAAAAAATCCCATATTTACATCTGTACTTTCAGTCCCTGTCAGTGTATTGTCACATTTTACAACTACAACTTCATCGGCATAGCCTTTAGATACAGCCTCTTCACCAGTAAGCCAAAGCTCATTATCATATGAAGCTCTATATGATTTTAGTGTTTGTTTACCGTTAGATCTTTCTACAGTAACCTTATCCATCATATCAAGTCTTTTTAACCAGAAGTGATATCTAGAATCTAGTTGAGATAAACCTCCACCAAACTCTCCTCTAAAACCACCTCTAGCCTTGTGGGACATTAGGGTTCCATATCTTAAAATATATCTTTTACCTAGATGCTGTACTGTTTGAAATCCCATAGATGCGGCAAATGAAGTTATAGTATGTACTGGTCTATTAATCCCATCTAAAAACTCAAATAACTCTAATCCAGCTTCAATAGACCCACCTGGAGTATATAGAAATAGAAAGATTGGATAACCACTTTCAAGTTTGGAATCTAAATCTTTGGCTTTTTTCATTAATTCAGTAACACTCTGATCATTAAAAGCACTTTTTAATACAATTACATTATCGCTAGATAATACAATCTCCTTTTTTTTGGCATGAGCTGTTAGCGTTAATGCAAAAAACATCATGACCGCAATCAAAATTTTCATAAACATCTCCGTTCTTTTGAGTTCGTCTTTCTATTATACCACAAGTTTTTATTCTTCTTCTCTGGCGGCTTTTTTCTTACCAGCTAAATATTTTAGAATATCTCCTGCAGTGTCGTCAGTAATTTCAATAGTTTGGTCATCTACTTGCTCTACCGTAGCACTAGAGCCGACATTTATATTTACATTTGTTCCAGAATCACCACCTCTATTAGCAGCTTCTCCAACTATTTTCTCAAGTACTTCCATAGATTTATAGTACTGGGCTAATAATTTAGTATCTATATTTTCAATAATAGACTTATCTTTTGTAGATATAAATTTATTAAATTTTTCATCAAAGTATTTTCCAAGTCCATTTACTGCAGAGCTGACGGTATTTATACTATTTAACTTAGTTT
>CALBDR010000035.1 GCA_937927525.1 uncultured Candidatus Melainabacteria bacterium | reverse complement strand
TGAATTCAGCCTGTAGATAGAATTGTTAAATAATTATTAAACAGTAAATGTGTATTTTTAGGAATGGCTTTTCCTAAAAATTAAAGTAATCGTTATAAGTCTTGCTATGCAATAATGACATAATGTTTGATGTTGAATTAAAGATAAAAACTATTCCTAAGGTTATTGAATTAGCTAAACCAGAACTCCTCAAAGTCATTGATGGTTGGTCAGTGTCTTATTTAGCTGGTATGTGGAAGGGCGTTGAAGAAGATAGCGTCGAGATCTCTATTGTCTGTAATGTAGATAAATCTAAAGAAGTTGTTCAGGTAATTTTAAAAGCAGCTACTGAACTGGGTGAAGAGACCGTTATGGTTGGCAACAACTTTATCCAAGTTCCCAAAGCTTAAAATTTTGTAATTGTAAGCAGATAAAACACGTACACTATTGTTATAGTTTAGAAATTCTGGACAGGGTTTCTAAATTTGTAAAAGAGGGGGAGTCAAGCACCCCTCTTTTTTTATACGCTCCTATGCTTTCTTGAAAAAAAAAGTTTAAAAAGTAGTAATAAGAAATCGATTGTTTAGATTACCCCAGATACAGAAAAAGAGAGAATGAAAGGTTCTCTCTTCTACTGTTTGAAGCTTATAGTGTTGCAACACTAATTCTTAAAAAGACAGCTTCTCAATAGATGTTACAGTTGTTCACTTTAAAAGAGTAAGATATTTTTTATTTAATTTACCTTGCACATCGAAGCAAGACAATTCTTAACTGTTAACGACTCCATACTCCCAGTTAAGGATGCCACCAATATCAAATACATTGGTATAGCCAAGATCTACAAGTTTTTTAGCTGCTTGAGCACTCCTGTTACCACTTCTGCAATAGACAAAAATCTTTGCATCTTTATCTGGTATCGCTGCTTCAAAGTCAGTTTCTATGGTGCCAAGTGGAATTAACTGTGCACCCTCAATGTAGCCAGCTTTAAACTCACTCGGCTCTCTAACATCGACTAATTTAATACTCTTATCTTCTTGAAGTTGTGCATAAGCAGTTGCTTGATCTAGTTTTTCATAGCCATTTGTAAAAAATGTGTTGAACACAAAATACGCAATAACTCCAACTAATAATACATTTAAAAGCGTGTTTAAGTTCATATCTTAGTTGATAATAATATTGTCAATAATTTATAATTTACCATTTAAAAGGTATAAATACAGTAAATTAAAATATTTAAGTAGAAGGCATTCATGAACAACATCCTTACTTTTAAAAATATTGAAAATAGCAATAACTACTATTTAATCGAGTTTGAGGATAGCTTGGTTGTTATAGATCCTCCTAGAGATGCATGGAAGGTAATTCACTATGCAGAATCTGTTGGAAAGAATATAACTCATGTACTAGAGACTCACATTCATAACGACTATCTCACGGGAGCTTTCGAGATTAAAAAGAGATACCAATCTACCCATGTAGTTCCAAACGAAGAAGTTACATTTGATCATGTAGTAGCTGATGAGAGTTTTACAATTGAATCTAATCAATTCAAAATTTCAGCTTTTCACACTCCTGGTCATACTTACACTCACGTCTCTTACAAGCTATTTGAAAAAGAGACTCTTATTGCAGTATTTTCAGGCGGTTCAGTCACGTCTGCTGGTGTTGGAAGAACAGATTTAATCTCTGAAAACGACACCCCAGTGTTAACAAAACATCAGTTTGAGTCTAAGAATTTATTTTTAAAGTTTGATGACGATGTCAAAATATTTCCAACTCATGGACAAGGAAGTTTCTGTAGCGTAAGTAGTAAACCACTTCCAGACTATCCAACAATGCAGTCCCTAAAAATCGACAATACCTTATTAACTGTTGATTCAATGAAAGAATTTGAAGAGCAGTTACTTGATTCACTTGGAGCATACCCAACGTACTTTGGAACGACAAATGCTTTTAATAAAGGAGAGTCCAGATTAATTAATGAAATTAAACCCCCTATTGTTACAACAGACCTCGAACTTCTTAAAGACCTAACAATTATTGACACTTCTGTAGATAAAGATTTTAGAGTTGAAAACGCTTTAAAAATCCCTCTCAGCAAGACATTCTCTTCTTATGTTGGGTGGGTAGTAAGTAGTGAAACAAGCATGGCTCTTGTCTTTGAAGATAATTTGTTTCAACAATATAATTCGGAAAATCTCAATTCTATTGATAATTTAGAACAACTAGAACATGATGAAATAAGTAAGGCGTTGGTCGCTTTGTATAGGATAGGTTTTGAACAAATTGTATATCTTGTGCCACTCTCTCTACTTAAAAAAACTAAAGTCTCAACAATTACTAAAGTCACTTACAACAATGAAGAATTCTATGACATAAGAGAGCTCAACGAAAAATCTAGTAGCGAAGAGTTCACATTTGATACGTTGTCTCGTTATTATTATCAACATAAATCTTTACCAAATGAATTTATCAAATCAAATATTTCTAATTTATCTTGCGGAAGTGGTTATAGAGCTGGTTTAATTAGCAGCATTCTTGCACCAGAAATAGAAACAAAAATTTTAAAAGATACTTCCATCGATTTCTCTAAAAAATAAGGTTAATTTTTTTCCACATTAGTAGCATTATTTCATGCAAAAGATAGCTGTTGTTGGTGCAGGCATCATTGGTTTATCTACCACACTTAAATTAAATCAGAATGGATATAATGTAGAGCTCTTTTCAAAAGATAACCCCATAGAGACAAATTCTTCTTATGCAGGAGCTATTTGGGATGGTACTTTTAAAGAAGGGGTGTATCGTGAGTGGTCAAAAGTTTCACTTCTGCAATACATACAAGACGCAAAGTCCAAAGACTCCGGAGTAACCCTAAAAGAATTACTACATGTATATAGAACTGAAGTACCAGACCCATGGTTTAAAAACATTGTGCCAATGTTTCAAGTTATTTCTGAAAAAGATAAACCCTATAAAGCAAAAGCAGCATATTATTACAGTGTTCCCCATATCGATCCTAAAAAGTATTTAGAGTTTTTATTTGAGAAAGTTTCTAAAGCCAACACGATAGTTTATAGAGAGTTAGAAAATTTAGATGAATTGATTGATGATTTCGATATTGTTATAAATTGTTCTGGTTTAGGTGCAAGAGAGTTGGTCAAAGACCCAACCATGTATCCAGTCTTCGGACAGCTTCTCTCGAGTGATTCTATAAACATAGAACATTCTTATATGGACGATGAAGAGTTTACATATTACTTTTCTCATGAAGATTACGTTGTATTTGGTGGTGTAGCACTTAAAGGTAAAGAGTTTTCTAAAGTCCAGGAAAATATTACAGCAGAAATTACTCAAAAAGTGCAAAAAATTTTGCCACAATTTAATGAATCAAAAATTTCCAATATCCAAACAGGAGTTAGACCTGGTCGTAAAAATGTTCGATTTGAAACTGAGTACATTGAAAACACTAAAATCATTCATAGTTATGGACACGAAGGTCTTGGCTACACTTACGCTTGGGGTTGTGCTTCTTCAGT
>CALBDR010000034.1 GCA_937927525.1 uncultured Candidatus Melainabacteria bacterium | reverse complement strand
GTACACTTGATGATATTACCTACAACCTCTTTACCATCTTTCTCTTTCTTCTTACCAAGGAATACGATCTGAGAGGCGGTATATTTAAGACCAGAACCACCAGACATCTCTTTCATAGGAATATAAGAGCCTACTACATCGTATACATGATTAGTCACTAGAAGGGGTACGTTGACCTTAGCAAGCTTAAGATTAAGTACACGGAAGGTAGCTTTCAGCACTGCAGCTTTAGTCATATCACGAGTTTCAGAACCGGCAGCAGTATCTTCGACCTCTTTAGTAGTAGATAACTGACCAAGAGAGTCAAGAACCATCATCATAGGAGGACGGTCTTTTTCAGATGTCTTAGAGTAGTTATCGATAATCTGTAGAGCAGTATGGCGAAACTTCTGAATAGTTTCTGGTTCAGAGATAATAACACGCTTCGTATCGATACCTCTTTGCTGCATCATATCTTTAGTAACAGCAGCCTCAGTATCAAAATAGAAAACTGCAGCATCAGGATTATCATTAAGAAACTGCTTAACCACTCCCATAACGAAGAAGGTCTTACCAGTTGCCGACTCACCAGCAAAGGCAGTGATCTTATTGTTCGGAACGCCTCCGTAAAGGCTACCCGAAAGAGCTGCATTGAGAATATAACTCCCCGTATCAATCGTCCCGGAAAACTCCGAACTATTGAGACCATCTTCTGCAATCGAGGTGTTCTCATCATTAAGTTCCTTTACCATATTACGAAAAAAGTCAGACATAATACCTCCATCTTCAAATAATAAACGTAAGTATAGTATACTTACTGATCAGAGTCAAGCTGTTTTCTACGCTGGAGTAGCTTGTTGTACTTCATGTTTAGAAAGGTGCCAGCTCTTTGACTCTTTGGATTAGATTTAATCTTTTCTATCAGCAGATCGAGCTGTGAAGGAGTAGCGTTATCTATATTGGCTTCTATCTCTTCCTCGGTAGGAGGAGTCTCCATATCAGTAAAGCTGATAACCTTCTTTGTGGTTAGTTTTTTTCTTTCTTCATTTAACGTCATGTTTGCTGCGATCAGAAGCAAGACCGCTAGCGGATCAAAAACAAAGATGATTGTTATGATAACACCTCTTACAGCTCTATCAAGTAGTGCGGGAGAGGACGATTCATAAAATAGCTCGGAAATGTATTTGAGCGGCCCAAGCTCGGCTTCCTGACCAAGCTTTTCGACGCGGAGAGGGGTAAGTTCTTCTTGTAGATCCTGTATCTGCCGCTGGGCTGCCATAATAGACGAGTTGAGCGCTTCACGTTCTTCTTTTTGGCCTTGACGGACTGCAATTGCTCCTTCCGGGCCGCGGATACGATCATATTCTTGGAGGGTTTGAACATCAGCATCCAAGATAGCGAGGACATTTTCCGCGTCTTTAATTTGAGCTCCATACACACCAATCTGCCGTTCGAGAGTTTCAATTCGTAATGACGTTGCACCTTGTACATTGATTGTTTGCTCTAGATGGGCTTTAGAAAGGAAACCGTAGATACCCATACTAGTGATGAGCATGAGTACTACCACGGCTACAGTTAGATATGACTTTAAGAGAAAGGGTACTTTCTTCCAGTTTTGATATAACCAAGAAGCGGTTACAAGCTTACCAACTTCAAGAACTCCACCCATAATGATAACAGGCAGCTGGGCACCAGAAAAGATTGCTGCAAGACCAACAATGCTGTACCAAGCTGCTATACCTGATATAGCAAGAGCTACCGCTAAGACTAAAAAGCCCATTTGTTACCCTCTAGTGATAGAGAGTAGCTTATCGATTTGCGCTTGTACGGTTGCTTGTCTATTGGGCCAGTGTATGTAGTCTTTGTCTGCGGTCTTAAGCAGGTTAACGAGAAGAGGCATGATCATTTTTTCTACTTCAGTAAGCTTAGATTTAACTTCTGCTTCTGTAGTAGATTTAACAACATCAAACTCATCATCAAGGTTCATGAGTTTAGTATTGAGACCGTTCAAAGCGTTAACTAGCGCATCTACTTTTTGCTCGATGCGTAGAACGTTATCGTTAATACCTTCAACATCTTCAGCAATTGGATTTGTATCTACTTGTACTGTAGACTGAGGTATTTCATCTACAGCGCTGAAACCAAAGTCAGCGTTTAGATACTCTTCTGGTATTGTACTCATTGCTGTTCCTTTATGCGAAGAAATCTTCGAGAGTAGTTCGCTTCTCTGGGCTCCAACCTATTACATCAAGAATATTCTTCAGAGGTTCGATATAAGCTTTCTCAAACTGAGTCTCGTAGTCTACGAACTCTCTAATCTTGAACTCGTCAGGAATAACACTATTGAAAGCGATTACATTTTCCTGGAAATAGTTAGGCAGCTTTAGATAGCAGAACTTAATCTTCTCACCAGAGAAGATACTCTCATACTTTTGCTGTATACTATATTTATGCAAAAAGTGATTATAAAGAATAGCTCCTCGCACATGGATAGGAGTACCTTTCTTATACAGTTGAGCTCTATCTTGCCACTTCTCTAACTCAGATACACCTCGAGGAAACGCTACGTCTTCAGCAGGCAACTTCATAAACTGCTCTCTGCATTGCTGAATAAAGTTCTGTGTAGCTGTTTCGTCTTCGTTCATGATAACCTTGATCGTATCACGAAGCATATCGCGGCAGGGCTGAGGAGTAGAAGAACGAACAACCTCGATGCCCATAATCTTGAGTTTAGGCTCTTTGTACTGTACGCCTTCGTTATTATAGACGTTTAGAGCGTAGTGCTTCTTACCAGTCCAGATACCTTTATCGGCGATTACTTCTCGAGCCATTACCATCTTCTGCTCGTATGCGCTCATGTACTCATAGAGCTCATCGTACGCTTTACTTAGAAGGGGTTCGATCTTCTCTGTTGCTACTTTGTCAAGAAACTTAACGGCTTTGTTTACGTCAGGAGAGTCGCCAAGTACACTCTTTACTAAGTTGCCCATACGAATATAAAGAGAGTCAGTATCGATAGCAATTACATAATCCTCATCCTCAGTCTTGAGAATCTTGTTCATGTATTTGTTGATCGTCTGCTCAGCCCAGCGAATAGTAAGCTGTCCCGATACAGTAATAGCTTCAGCAACTCGCATATCATAGTAGCGGAAAAACTCGTTAGAGAGAGCACCATAAAGAGAGTTCATCAAGATCTTTACCGCCATCTGCTGATTATTCAGCGTCACAATCTCTCTTTCTAATTCGTATGTGCTACCTTCATCTTGAGCTCGCTGTTGAGCTGCAAGCATCTTCTTCTTAAATACAGTTCGCTCACCATAAAGATTTTCAATGATCTCAGGTACAATACCTCTCTTACCTTTATAGAAGTATTGACCTGTACCAGTCATACAGAGACCTTCAGGTATATTGTACGGTGTTCTCTTAAGAAGATCGTCTACGTTGGCTTCGTACTCTTTGTTATTAACGACCGTCTCAGGCGACATATTATACTGCATAATGATGTGCGGATATAGAGAATTTAAGTCGAATGACA
>CALBDR010000033.1 GCA_937927525.1 uncultured Candidatus Melainabacteria bacterium | reverse complement strand
TCACGATTTTCATTGCCTTGTCCTTTGAACTTCTCTAGACTTATCTCTATGCAAATCAAAGTGATGACTCAGTACGAAGCTCTGAAGAAGGTTCGCAAGAATTGTGCTCGTCCTGGGCAGTCCTTCAGAGATAAGACTAAGTTCAGAAGGAAGCCAAAGCACTTCAAAGGCTGGGATTGATTCTCATTGCGTAACGAGTAGAGGTTCTCGATGATCCTTGACAGACGGCACAACGCCGGGCACAAAAATCGAGTTGCTCTGTCCTAAAGAACTTCTGACAATAGTTGCACAATCAGGAGACGGACGAGCCTCGGCCGTCAGAAAAGAAGAACCAGGGCGAACAGCTGACGAAGCGAGGGTAGGGGACCTGGGGGTACTCTGATCCCAAAATTGAGAGTTGCTTTGTCCAGCCGATCCACCTAGAATAGTATCTGTTATGAATAAGGAACAAACGATCAAAGCCCTCAAAGAGAAACTTGCAACCGACAGCCGCTGGGCTCGTCGTGCGCTGGTCCGCATCTTCGCTGAGCAGACCTGCGACGAGCAGGATGGTGCGACAGTGAAGTACCACAACACTGTTGGGTTCAAGTGCACCCAGTCGGTGATCCTCACCAGCTTGGCGACTCAGCTCGAACGTCGCAAGTCGCTCAGCCCCAAGCAGGATGCTCTCCTGTGCAAGATGATGCCGACCTATGCTCGGCAGTTGATCAGACTGACTGGTCAAGACAAGATCGTTCAGGCCCTTGCGGCCTGAGCGTTGCCTTGTCCTCTTAAACCTCTGATACTAT
This sequence comes from uncultured Candidatus Melainabacteria bacterium, assembly GCA_937927525.1. GTDB lineage: Bacteria > Cyanobacteriota > Vampirovibrionia > LMEP-6097 > LMEP-6097 > DT-14. Next base: position 7,681 of record CALBDR010000033.1, on the reverse strand, counting down.
CTCTGTTATGAAAATCAAACCCACTGATAAGGTCGTCGTCAAAGTCAAAGGTGAAGCATATGATCGCTACGAGAGTGGTGGTGTCTTCAGCCGTACCTACGTTGGGAATTGGTCAAATGTGCTGAGTCTCATCTCTGAAGAACACTCCTATGGCACGACTGTGGGGGAGGATGAGTGGGGCGACGTGCACACTTGCAAGGACGTTCTGCAGTACATCGAAGAGTGCAATGGCGATGGCTGTGACTTCATCTTCTACATGAAGGTGAAGAAGGGCAATCAGTCCAAAGTGCTGATCGAAGAGGACCGCTTTGTCGAAGAAGAGATCCACTGTGATTGATGTTGCCTAGTCCTTTCGAAACTCCTATACTCTAATCATGTTCAAAGTCCACCTCTCCCTCATCCACAATCGCGGCTGTGAGACTGTCATCGGTCTCTCAAACTCTCCGAAGAAGGCCCACCAGAAGGCCATCCGCCAGGCCTGGATGCAGTACGAGAAGTCTGGGGCAACGAACTGGGCTGATGTGTGGCTCACTATCACTAACCCTTATGGTAAGGTCATCTTCCACAACTGGTGCCCTTCGAACGCCCTCTTCGCATAATATGAACAAACATCAAGAACGTATCTGCAAAGACACCGTCCGCAACCCTCTCAAAGGCATCTTCCTTGGAGGCCCTACCGCTGAACAAGCTGAAGCAATCCTGCGTAAGGACTTTGGCTACACCGACAAACAGATCCAAAAACTTAAGCAATGAACAAAGAGCAAGTCATCTATGAGGCTCTCGAACGAGAGTATGGCACAAAGAAGCTGAACGAGCTGAAGCATGCTGTGGAGAAGGATAAGTTCACAGGAGCCTTCCCTCAGAAGGGAGACTTTGAGTACTGGGTCGTTGGCTATGCGATCAGCTCGGTGTGCGACCTGATGGAGGAGTTTGGAGTGAGCCCAGTTGATTGATGTTGCCTTGTCCTTTCAACTTCCTGATACTATAGGCATGATGAATAAGAACCACACTGCTAACGAACTGGCTGACCTTCTGGTCCAGCTGGGCGCAAAGAAGAATGGCACTCAGCATGGTCTGAACTACTGTTGGGCCTTTGGCACTCTCACTGCTCTGCTCGACCAGGCTCGTTTTGTCAACACTCAGGACATCATCGATCGGAACATTGCCCAGGTCAAAAAGGACCTTGGCTTGTCCCTTTAAAACTCTGATACTATTAGCATGATCAAGATTAACGACTTCAACTCCAACTTCAATGGCACTGGCCTTATTGGCTACGTCAAGACGACCTACGACAAGATTGCTGAGAAGCTTGGGGAACCTGAATATGACTTCGACAAGTCCTCAGCTCACTGGACCTTGGAAGATGAGAGCACTGGTGTTGTTGCTACTTTGTATGACTGGAAGACATACTCTACTCCTTATGGTGAGTATGACTGGCACATTGGTGGTCATGACGCAAAGGCTCTGGACCTTGTGGAAGAAGCTCTTGGTGAAGGTGTGACTGCTGTTCCTCACTATATGAAGACTTGGAATCCTTGGGGAGGTGGCAATGATTAAGACTATTCCCTCTTTGGCTAGTATGGTTGGCTTGAAGGTGAAGCACGGGTCTCCTGGCTACGAAGAAGCTGAAGTGATCAAGGATGTGACCTTCAACAATGCTAACGATCGAGTCAAGGTCTTCTTCGAGAGTGGCTTTGTCACGAACATGACTGAGTATGAGCTTGATGTGTTCATGGACGAAGGGGAAGTTCACTACTATCAACACTTTGCAGGACCTCACGACAAAGGCTTTGCAACAATGAAAGCTTACTGATATGACAAAAGAGATCTCAGGCATCCCTGCGGACCGCTTCAAGTGGAAAGGCAATCATGGCTATACGACTGTTGATCAACTTGGCTTCATGCCTGGAGAGTTCTTTTCCTTCTCACCTAAGACTATGCGCATCAAACACTTTAAGATCGATCAAGAAGATGCTGGCTTCGAAGATCAATGGGATGGAGTGATGCGCAAATTCGTTGACTCAGAGAAGAAGTTCTCAATCACTATTCACTATGAGGAGCCTTGGATATGAGCGATTCCGACGACAACTATATGAGCATTGAAGACCTTGAAGCTCATGAGAAGTTTATGGAAGAGATCAGACAGGCTGAGCCAACTCGGTCCTGTGACATGGTGAGAGCTTGGATGAAGTTGAACATTCAGTCAGCTTTCACAGACATCTCAAAGAACTAGTTGTCTTGTCCTTTTGGCTCTCTGATACTCCTTAATGTTATGAACGCAATCGACCGACTTGACCAAGCAGCTTATGAGATGTTTCATGCTCTCCAAGTAATCTGTAAAGACCCTGTGATCTCTAACTGGCTGTACGTTGCTGACCCTATGGCTCTCAAGCAGTGTCAGGATGCTTCACAGGTCTACATCATGCGCAACGACTCTGAGTGGATGAAGAAGCGCTATAGTGCTGAGATCCCTTTGGACCAAGTGACAGCTCCTGAAGCTTACGAACTCTAATCATGAGCGGCTACTACGACGACAACTTTGGGCACTACAACATCGAGACGGAAGATGATGTGGAGTTCTACTGGTCAATGCAGCGTCAGTCTGTCTCTAAGAAGTGTCAGGGCTGTGGACGAATGGTTAAGATCAAAAGGGACTATGCCTACTGCAACTCCTGTGCAGACGCTAGGGAGCAAGGCTGGGAGTACTAAGATTTAGTTGCCTTGTCCTTTCAAAGTTCAGATACTATTTGCATGATGAATAAGAACCAAGACGGCATCCGCAAACTGAAACTTCACCTCCACATGATCTATGGTCTGGCCTCGGACCTGAACGGGGAGTATGGAGTGGCTGGCACGCTGATGAAGCACTACGGGGAGGTCTTCAACCACATCACTCTGGAGCTCTTGCCTAAGATGGGCATGTCGAACGATGAGATCGTCGACCTCGTCTCGTCGATGGATACGGACGAACAGAACACCATCTACACCCACATCGGAGCCTAACATGACAGTCATTCGTAAATCAGAATACTCTGGCAACATCTACACGATGGAGCTAGACGTCACCCCAGAACAGATCTCTCGCTACGAGAAAGGTGACATCACACTTCAGGACTGCTTCCCTCAGCTCAATGCTGATGAAAGGGAGTTCATCAAGTCTGGCATGACAGCACTTGAGTGGGAAGAACTCTTCAACGGAGAAGGACTGTGAAGAAGCCTAAGATCTTTACTGTGAACCTGACCTGCCCTAATGGTACAGTCACAAGGGTCATCTCTGAGAAGTCTGAATCTCCTAAGCTTGAAGAGGCTCAGAAGTTTATTGGTGGCTACGTGACGATGGCACCTATTCTTAACAATACTAGCACAGAGCCTATCCAGCTGCTTGTTGATGAGGAAGGTCTTCCTAAGCAACTTCCGTTCAACCCCAATGCGTCTCTCACAGCTGGACATAAGATCTTTGGCAATGCTTTGATCCTGAAAGGAAAGGCCTGTTGGAAATGAAGACCTACGTTCTGATTGACTATAGTGATTCAAGAATGGGAGCTCAGCCTAACTTTTTCTTCTTGAAAGAGAACATGCTCAAGCACTACAACACTTATGGCGACTTTGTGAAGGTCTATGAGCTCGCAACTCCAAGGCCTCTCTCAGAGAAGAGGATGAAGGAGCTTGGTATGCCTTTTGTGGAGTTCAAGTCCGATGGACCTTTTGTGGAGGAGTGATGATGTTCTGGGCACTTCTAGTCTTAGGTCTCTCTTGCTTTCTGCTTGGGTGTCTCTCGTATGCCTTCTGGGAGGATGAGAACGACGATCGTTTTAACTAGCCTTGTCCTTTCAACTCCTGGATAGTATTTGCATGATCAAAAGCATTCACAACTTCATCGACGACAACTCTGACCTTCTGCCTCTTTTGGCTGTGCCTGTCGTCTGTGTGGTCCTGCTCGTTGGCATCTTCTTTGGTCTGCCTTACAGCTTGGGTCTGTATCCTTTTGGCCCTGAGTCTGTGCAGACGATCACTGTTGACCGTCTGTATGTGGACGTCAGTGGCAAGTCCTCCAACTACATGATCTCTTCTGACAAGGGCATCTTTGAGATGGATAACTCTTTGATCCTTGGCATCTTCAACATCGATGAGCTCTATGGTCAGCTCGAAGCTGGCAAGACTTATGAGGTCACTGTGAAGGGTCAAAAGCTTCTCAACTTCATCTTCCAGACCTATCCTCACATCACCACCGTGAAGGAAGTCAAGTAAGGTTGCCTTGTCCCTTCAATCAACTGATACTCTTAAACATGATCACGACATTCGACACCCAGCTGCAAGTGGAAGATCAATACGACTCTGAACAAGACCCTAGGGGCACTTTCAAGGGTGAGCCTGCTAGTGAGGATGGTTGGCCTTCAGTGGAGGAGAACTATGAGTGGGATGACATGGGCATGACTCCTCAGGAACAGTTCGACATTCTCTTTGGCTATGCTGAGGAGAGGCACATTGAGAAAGGGAGGCAGCACTAATGCATCCCCTGGACCGCTTCGCTCGTAGCTGTGAGCGCTTTGGCTACAAGATCAAGTCTCTTGGAAGGATGAAGAGAATGACTCAAAGCCTCAGCTCAGTAGCACTTCTTCTTATCCTTGTCAGTTGCACTACAGGCTTTGCTCCTATCCCTTACAAGGTCCATGAGGGAAGATACTTCATCTATCTAGATCCTAAAGACCCCAGTGATCTTTCCTTGCAGAACTCTGACCCAGAGACCTATAGGTTTGAATCTAAGATAGATCTTTCTAAGGGTCCAGACATTCTCTAAGTTGACATCATAAGGATATCAAGGAAACTGACACCATGAAATACATTGAGCGATACATCAGACCTATCATGTGGCTTGGCATCCTTCTGTGGTGTGCATTCTTCTGGACTGTAGTGGTGCAAGCAATCTTCTTCAATGACTAAGATGGATAAGAACATTATCAGAGAACTAAGGTCTCAAGCAGAGAAGGCTTGGCTGGTGCACTTCAACAAATGTTCTGAACAGAACGTATGGACTATACTGAATGCTACTCTATATGATATAGAGATTGTTGGTATGTCTTGGAAGCTGAAGTGGATTGAACAAAAGCTTGATGAATATATTAAAGAACCAGAAACAAACTAATACTATATGAAGAAACTAATCGATCTAATGTTTGAACTGAGGTATGCCTTCCTGAGGAAGAAGCTAGGAGCTAAGCCTACCTTGCTAGCTATATCTGTAGACAGGTTCACTAACTCTACATGGCTTGAAGACCTTCATCACTTTAAGTCTATGAATCAATACCTGTACACTGGGAAGGGTTCTACAGACTAAGACTCTCTAGAGGTTCTCGATGATCCTGTATATAGAAATCGAGTTGTAAGGAACCGGATATCTGATAAGTAGTTACACATATATGACTCAGCATATAGACAAAAAGAAAAACAAAGACGAGTATGTTCCTTTCTCTATATGGGCTGAGGATATCATTGAGAGGGTTAGGCTATTACAAAACGAGGCTTTGGATAGGTATTCTGAGGATAAGAAATTCAATACAGAGATCCTTAAACTACTAAACAAGATTGAGGAATACGTAGACCGAAAACGTAAATAGGGTTTACTAAAACGGTTTCTTAAACAGGAATTAGAAATAGCTTTGTATTCTACAAATACTGTATAAAAAGATCGTTTTTAATAGGTTTTAAAAATGTTTTTAAAAAAACCGGTTTCTAAAAAAAATTTTTTTTCTAGCTAAGTAGCTAAAACGCTATATAAGAAAATTTCCCTAAATATGTATATGTCAAAGCATGAGTATTATTCATATAAAGAGACAATCATTAATGCAATTTTACAGTGCAATAACCTTGTTGAAGAACATCGTAAAGCCCTTCAAAAATTAGATTTTGAAATTGATGATCTACATCAAGCCTTGCAGGATTTAGAAATAGCATTTTCTGGCACTAAAAACTAGTATATTTTATAGTTGTCTATACTGTAAGTTTGAGTATAATTTTAGATATGATTAATGTACAAGTAAGAGTCACTAAGCGCAATGAGGACGACAAGAACGCTCTTGACAGGGCTTTGAAGAGGTTGAAATCTAAGCTGGACAATGAAGGTGTGATGGACACTGTAAGAGCAAAAAGACAGTTTGAAAATCCTAAACAAAAGAGAGAACGTAAAGCAAGACTTGCTGCTATTAAACAAAAGAAGAAAAAGCAAGCTCTATTGTCTAAAAACACACATTCTTCTAATGAAATCTAATTGTTATACTGCTAAACTTACTTTTAAGAAAAAGCCTTTTTCGGTTACAATACACCCAAGGCCTGAAGATCAGTATGATGTAGAGATAGTCGGCTATAAAGGTTCTATGTCTGGGCAAGACTGGCAGGCTTTGAGGCATTATCTTAGAGAAGAAGGGTATTTGGATGCTGCTCGAGAGTTTTGTGAGCAAACGTATTAATTTGTCAATGGTTAACAAATATAATGTAGATGGTGTTGAAGTGTTGTTGCAAGATCTGGACAACAGTCAAACATTGATACATATTGCAAAGCAGGTTTTTAATGAAGATGAATATAAGCTCAATCAAATAGATTTTCAGCCTAATGATATAGTAGTAGACATCGGAGCGAATGTAGGATCTGTAAGTATATTACTTGGGAAAAAGTATCCAGATTTGAAAATTTATTCATTTGAACCACATCCACTAAACTATCAAAACTTAGTAGAGAACATCAAATTAAACAATCTCACTAATATAATACCTGTACAGAAAGCAGTAGATGGACAAAGTAATCTTGTCAAAGACTTGAGCATTTGTTACAATAATACAGGAGCAACAAGCTTATATAAGTCTGAAAAAAACTCAAACGGTACTTTCTCTGTTGAAACTATTAGTTTTGATGACATTATTGCACAATACAATATTAATGAGATCAAGTTTTTAAAACTTGATTGTGAGGGATCAGAATACGATATATTACAAAATAGTAAAAAACTAAAAGATATTACAATCCATAACCTGTCTGTAGAAATTCATACGTTTATGGAGCAAAAAGGTAAAGATACAAACGAGCTAATTAGCTTGTTAGAAAAAATCTCAATTAATAAACCTCAATATAAACTATACACATTAGGTTAATTTTATTGTTGTATTATATCAAAGAGCACGTATAGTATATTTCAATGAACACAAGACACGAATTCAAATATATCTCAGAAGAAAGTATTGAAGAAATTTCCCCTGTTGAAATAACTTTTGAAGTGCCAGGAGAAGTTACTATCTCACAAATGCTCTATAACTTTGAGTCTTATCTAAAAGCTGTTGGCTTTGTTTTTGATGGCAGACTCGAAATTGTGCCAGAAGATGTTTGGGCTGACGACGATGATACTTCTTATGGGTGCATGGGAGATGATGATAAAAACAACCCAGACAATTGCTGGAACTCTTAATGAACAACAGACCTCTATCTGAAAAGTATATTGGTAAAAGATTGCTGATATCAAATTATTCTGTAAGCTGTTCTGATCCTACAGAGGCTGGGATTCTTGAAGTTTCACCTTCTGGAGAGTATGTTAAGATTCAGATTAGAAAAGTTGATAACACTACATACACTAAATGGTGTCATGCACACGATTATGTTGTCTTAGAAGAGCTAGGATCAGTAATGGATAAAATT